>JAITJA010000188.1 GCA_031279175.1 Odoribacteraceae bacterium | reverse complement strand
CGCTGGGGCGGGTACGAGTATAATCAAACGCTTGTCGACAAGGTGGAAAACGCCGACCCGCGATATAATCTCGACCGGCGTGCATGGGAAAACAGGTGGGTGAAACCGGGAGACAAGGCCCTCTACAAGAATATCAGGGACCACGGTAGCACGCGCGTCACCGAACGGTTTATTCAAAAGGATAACCTCGTCGAATTGCGATCCCTTTACCTTTCTTATGACGTTGACAGTGATCTACTGAAGCGCGCCGGGGTTCATTCTTTACGCGCCTCGATTACTGCCAATGATCTCTGGCGCGCTTCCACGATTGCCTTCGAACGCGGCATTAATTATCCTTTCGCTCGCGGGTTCACCTTTTCTTTACAAACAACTTTCTGATATAATAGATATATCATGAGTAGTCTTACAAAAATAACGGGTAGTTGCATGAAAACCGCGCGCGGTTCTCGCGGAACCTTGCATGGTCCGTTGGAACATTGCATTTTTTTCAGATCAAACATTAATATCATAGCACATGAGACATCATATTAAAAAGAATCTACTGGTACTTTTTCTCCTCGCCTCGTGTACGGCGTGCGAGAAATGGTTAGACGTGCAGCCGGAAGCATCTGTTAGTGTCGAGGAGTTATTCTCGCGAGAAGAAGGTTTCCTGGAGGCGATCAACGGTATTTACACGCGGTGCACCGGTAACATGTTTTACGGCGGTCTATCGTCCGTGGAGTTACAAGACGCGTTCATGCAAAACTACTCCTTCGAACCGTTAGACTATACAAGTTACGCGCGTACTGCCGCCTTCGACTTCGATGACGAGATGTTGAAATGGCGGGTTGCCTCCACGTGGAGCGAGGCCTACTCGGCGATCATGAATTGCAACCTGATTCTCGAACATGTCGACAAGAGTCCCGCGCTGTTTCGCGATGGGATACAGGAGTTGGTCAAGGGGGAAGCGCTTGCCTTGCGGGCTTACTTGCATTTCGACCTCGCGCGCTTGTTCTCGCGTCCGTACGCCACGGGTGCTGATCAACAGGCGATCCCGTACGCGACGACTTTCTCGAATCGCGTCGCGCCGTTATCATCCGTCGGGGAGGTGATCGAGCGCGTTCTCGATGACTTGAAAGAGGCCAAGAGGTTGCTCGCGAATGACCCGATCCGGGAGCCGGGCTATGTCGTCGGGTATAACACGGACGTTGATTCGGTCACGGAGCAGGCGAACGGGAATCTTTTCCTGCAAAACAGGCGTCACCGGCTTAATTATTATGCCGTCGGGGCCACGCTCGCTCGCGCTTACCTCTACAAGGGGGATCTCGAGGGGGCGTTGAGGGAAGCGACGGAGGTGATCAACGCGAGGAAATTCAGGTGGGCCGACCCGGTAGCCGTGCTCGCGACGGAGGAGGAGAGGGACCGCGTCATGTATCCCGAGCTGGTTTTCGCGTGGTACAACGAGAAGAACGCAACGAACTTGCAGGATCGTTTTAATAACGTCACCACGGGCTATTTCGTTCACGCCGCGCATCTCCGGAATATCTACGAGGTCGAGAGCAGCGGCGGCGGGGATTATCGCTTCAATGGCTGGTTCAAGTTGTCGACCTCCAACGAGAAGTACCAGTTGATCAAGTACGCCCGGAACGCATCCGGGACAGGCGACAGGCACTTTCTCGTTATCCCCGCCATCCGTCTTTCCGAGATGTATTACATCGCGGCCGAGGCGACTTACCCCGGTGACCCCGCGCTGGCATGGCAGTATCTCGATACCGTCCGCCTGCAACGCAACGTGGTCGCCCCGCGCGACGATTTCCACGACGCGCTACTCAAGGAGTATCGCAAGGAGACGTTCGCCGAGGGCCAGGCTTTTTATGCCTATAAACGGCTCGTCAGGAGCATTACCACGGAGGCGGGGCTGTTGCTCGATCCCGCGCGCGTCTATGCCATTCCCCTCCCCGATGACGAGATTGAATTCGGGGAACGATAATCACTTTTTAATAATATCGACATGAAAACGAACTTTTCTCTACTTGTTGTCTTGTCGCTGCTCGTTGCCTGCGCGAGCGAGCAGCAATACCGGTACAATGCTGTCACGGACAATATTTACTTCGACTTTACAGACACCTCCGACAGCCGTCTGACATGTTCCTTTGCCTATACCCCGGGGGTCGCGGGATTGACGGTTGCCGTCCCAGTCAAGATTTCCGGGCCGCGCGCACCCCGGGCGAGGTACTTCCGCGTCGAGCCGGTGGCCGCATTAACTACCGCGAGGGAGGGTGAGCATTACGGCCCGGTGGCCGGCCTGCACGAGATGCCTGCCGACTCGGGCGCGTGTATCTTGCCTGTCGAGCTGTATAACAGCGACCCGCTACTGGCGGACACGACGCTGGTCGTCGCGTTCCGCCTCGTCCCGACGGGGGATTTTACCACGGACTTCCCGTTGACGAGCGTGATGATCTCTTTCTCTAATCGCCTCGAGAAGCCGGCATGGTGGGATTTCTCCTCCTGGAGCGGGGAGATGGGGAGTTACTCGCGCAACAAGCATTACTTGTTCCTGATCTCATCGGGGACGATCGATCTCAGCGATCCCGCTACCGAGGGCGAGAAGACGATACAGTCCCTGAATTATATCAAGAACTTCAAGGCGTTCATCTTTGACCCGGTCTCCTGGGTGGCCCGTCACGAGGAATACGCCTTCGTCGAGACTGTCCCGGGCCTCATGTATGAATTTTACGAGAAGGCAAACCCGGCAAAGAAGATCCAGTGTATGATCATGAACATGGGTAGCATGGGGACGCGCTATGCCTTCTTCGACGATAATAACGCCCCCACTATTTTTTATATCTAAAGAAATATCCCGATGAAAGCTGTTTTTATTTCAATCCTCGCGGTGGCGCTCCTGGTCTCGTGTATCGAAGACAAGGGGAACTACCGGTACGCGGAGCCCGAAGAGCCGCTTGTCACGATGGATAGCGTGTATGCCGTGACGATCGGCGAGCGCCTCGTGATTCAACCCGGCGTGGAGTTTTCCAGCAAGAGTCGCCTCTCTTTTCACTGGGAGATCAGCGATCCCGTGCTCATGACCGCCCACGCGTACGAGAGTGACGCGCTCGATATCCTCTTTACACTCCGCGCGCAACGATACATGGCACGCCTCACCGTCACGGATAACGGGAACGGCATGAAGTATTTCTACCCCTTCCTGATCGAGGGGAGAAGTGCCTTTAGCGAGGGTGTGCTCGTGCTCTCGTCGGACGACGGACAGGCGCGGCTCGCGTTCATCGGGCCGGATAACGAGGCGAGGGAGGTCTACGAGCGGATGAATAACGGGGAGACTCTCCCCCGGGACCCGCTGCAAATTATCGCGCTGTATAATCCCAATCTCCTCGGGGGACTTTACACGGGCTACTGGATCACGTGTGCCGATGGCGATAATCCCGGCGTGCTCGTCGACCCGGCGACGCTCGTCAAGGTGCGCGGGTTCAAGGAGAATTTCTTCGATATTCCCGACGCGCCGGTACTCCCAGGCCACCTCATCCCGCTCGACAACGGGACGATGGCAGGGGTGATCAACGGGAAGTTCTACGTCGGGCGCTTCGAGGGGTATCACGAGTGGCCCGGGTTCGGCTACTTCTCGCCGCCGATCAATGGCGGGTACACCCTCGCGCCCTTCTCCGTCACGACGGACGGAACTTTCCACTGGTGTTACGACGTGGCCCGCCGCGCCCTGGTTTGTTTTATCCCGCCTGCCGGCATGATGTTCGAGGTGCAGCATATCCAGGGCCCGCCCGTGCAGTGGGACCCGGCGAACGTCGATCTCGACTTTATCACGCTCCTCTCCGGACCGACGGGGTGTTACCTCTTCGGGCGCGACAACGATGGCGTCGTGCACGAACTGGCCTTCCAGCCCGCCGGGCAATCTACCATCAGCATGTATCGCCGTCCTTTCCTGCCTGCCGATCTCCTCTCGCCAGCTACACTCTGGGCAATTTACTTGACGGAGATTTATTTCTCGTCGGGCGACAAGTTGTACCGTTACAATCCCAATAGCCAGCGGGTCGACCTCCTTCCCGGGGCGACCGTCGACGGGGAGATCACGCTGCTGAAGGTCGGGCGCGACGCGAACCGCCTCGTCGTCGGGACGCGCGGGCACCTGTACTGGATCGACGTCTCGCCAGGCCAGGAGGGACGCGTCGTGCACGACGTCGACGGCATCGACGGGTATCCCGTGGATCTTTACGAGAAACGGTAACGGGAGGCGCGAGGCGAGGCGCGATGGTTGTTTTTTTCGTACATTTGTCCCGCTCGTCCCGCGAAAGGATGACAAATAACGCAACCGAATAATTACAATCACGCGACATGAAAACCATCACGCCTCCTCGTTTTACAAGATTACCCCTCGCGGCGGTCGTCTGCTCGTCGCTACTCATCCCTTAACGTGTCGCGATGAACGAGGATTTTCTACAATACATCTGGGCAAACGCGCTATTCAAGAGCATGGAGTGCACGACGACGACGGGCAAGCGGATTCGCGTCGCGCGCGTCGGCGAGCAGAACCGGGATTCCGGCCCCGATTTCTCGGACGCGCGGATTGAGACGGGGGGATTCCTGATCGCCGGGACGGTGGAAGTGCACGTCAACGGGAGCGACTGGGCCAGGCACGGGCATCACAAGGACCCGGCTTACGATAACGTGATCCTCTCCGTCGTCAAGAACGATGACGCGGAGGTCTATACCAGCAAGGGACGGCGCGTCGACACCCTCGTCTTGCAGTACGACGAGCGCCTGCTGGAGGAGTATCTCTACACGCGGGAAACCCCGGACATGCCCCGTTGCCACCGCTGGCTGCAACGAATAGACCCGCTCAAGCTGGAGCTAGCGCTGACGGGGTACGCCGTCGAGCGCCTGGAACGAAAGTGTGACGACGTTTACCGTCTCCTGGAGGCCAACCGCGGGGACTGGGAGGCCACGTTGTTCGGGATGATCACGCGCTACTGGTCGGGGAATCTCAACGCGGACGCCTTCGCGATGCTGGCGCGCGCGCTCTCGTACAAGCAGGCGCGACGCGACGGGGAGTCGCTCTTCCGCGCGGAGGCCATGCTCCTCGGGATTTCCGGGCTGCTGGGGGCCGGCGAACGGGACGAGCATGTCGACGCGTTGCGGGCGGAGTACGACTACCTGGCCTCGAAACACGGGCTAAAGACGATGCCTCCCGCGTGCTGGAAGTTCTCCCGCGTCCGCCCGACCTCCTTCCCCACGGTGAGGATTGCCTTGCTGGCGGCGTTATGGTGTCGCTCCGGCTTCCTGTTTTCCGGTGTGCTCGAGGCCTCTTCCGCTGCCGACGCGATGCGGCAGTTCGACGTGTCCGCCTCCCCCTACTGGGACACGCGTTACCTGCTTGGCCGCCCCTCCGCGCACCAGGTGAAGAGGGTGGGCAAGACGCTCCAACGCTTGCTCGTGGTGAATGCCATCGCCCCGTTTCTTTTTGTCTACGGGAGGGAGAGGGGCGAGGAGGCGTTACGGGAGAAGGCCCTGCAATGGCTCGAGGAGTTACCGCCGGAGACGAACCGCGTCACGAGGAACTGGGAGCGGTGTGGCGTTGTCCCTCGCTCTGCCCTCCACGCGCAGGCGCTCCTCCAACTGCACCAGGAGTATTGCTTGCCGCGACGTTGCGTGCATTGCAAGCCGGGACGCGAGATGTTCAAGATGATCACGTGAGCCCGCGCGCGGGGCTGGCGAACGGGGAGAGATAAACGTTCGATCCCGGGCGACGATCCCGCTTGTCGTTTGTTACAATTGAACAAGGCAAAATAATCACCGCCCCCACCGGGCGTCCGGGAGAGGCGGTGACGGCGCGCGACGATCTCGCGCGTTATTCTTTTATTGCTTTAGCGCTTCCAGTTGCTGGATGAGCTTTTGCAGCTCCTGGTCTTTTGCTTTCAGGCTCTCGCGCGCGGCCGAGAGCATGGCTTTCGTTGACTTGATCTCCTCGTTCAGCTCCTTGACGCGGTTCTCTCTTGTCGCGAGATCGCCCGAGAGGCGTTCCGCGTCGGCCTTTAGCTTCCGGTTTGCCTGCTCGAGGGAGTTCTTCAGCTCGTTAAACTGCTTGCGCGCCTCGTCTCGTTCCGCGACGACCCTTCTCAACCGGTCTTCCGCGTCGGCGAGCCGTTGCTTGTATAGTTTTTCCGTGTACTGCACTTGTTCCTCGGCGTCTTGAAGCTCTGTTTTCAGTGCCGTCCCCTGGCTTTCTTGCGCGCGTAACCTGGCGTGGAACTCGTCGATCTGTCGCTCTTTCGTCGCGTTATTCTCCGTCAACTTGTGGCGCGCGGCGTTAAACTCGACTTGCAGCCGTTTTACTTCCTCCTCGAGGGCGTCCCGTTCGCCGAGGAGTGACGCGATTTCCCTGTCGGCGCTCCGCTTGGCGCGCGTCATGCTATCGTATTTCTTCCTTGACACGCAGGAGGAAAGGAGCGCGCACGCGACAAGGGGAATAAAGACGTTCAGTAGTACTCGTTTCATGGTATTCATGTTTTTAAATGTCATCAATTGGCGTCGACAAATGTAGGGAATTTTTGAAAGATACAAGCCTCCAACTACCAGGGCCGGGTAAGCACTCTAGCGGAAACGCTTCGCGATTTCGCGAAGAGCGCCCGCGTGGTCGCGAAACCGTGACCGCTATCTTGTTTTCCCGGTCGCGTCTCCTGTCTCGTGGCGCGTGAGTTTGGATCTCCTGGAGGGTGTAGTCCCCCGTTGAGTGCCATGGGGCTTGGGCAGTAGATCAACGGTGATACAGACCTCGACCTCGTTGACGCGCGCGACGTCAACCCGCTTCTCGAGGTTATTTAGAAGTAACCGGCGGGCGCGTTGATTCCTGTCAGGATCGCGGGTTGTAGATATTGGTGAGGTTTGTTACTTTCGCGTCGATTAAAAAAGGGAGGTATGGAATATCTTGTAGCTTTGAGTTTAAAGGAGATCGCCAGCACGTTCATGGTGTTATTCGCGGTGATTGACATCACGGGATCAGTGCCGATCATTTTACAGATCATGGAGAAGGGCAACCCGGTGAACGCGTTCAAGGCGGCGGGCTTGTCGCTGGTCGTGCTGGTGGCGTTTTTATTTATCGGGGAGGTCGTCCTGAGTCTTTTCAGCGTGGACGTCTCCTCGTTCGCGGTAGCCGGGGCGCTGGTAATTTTCGTGCTGGCGTGCGAGATGATCTTTGGCATCGAGGTCTTCAAGAACGACGGCCCACCGGGAGCGGCGACGGTCGTGCCGCTGGTATTCCCGTTGATCGCGGGGGCGGGGACGCTGACGACGCTGGTGTCGTT
Organism: Odoribacteraceae bacterium; assembly: GCA_031279175.1. GTDB lineage: Bacteria > Bacteroidota > Bacteroidia > Bacteroidales > Marinifilaceae > JAIRKS01. The sequence goes on along the minus strand of JAITJA010000188.1, from coordinate 1,534 downwards.
GAGGGCCGAGTACCACGTGACGAATATCCTGATTGCCGTGCTACTAAACGTGATCGTGATTTATATCGTGCTAAAGAAAGTCTCGCTTGTCGAAAAAATCTTCGGGAAAGGCGGGGTCTACCTACTGAGAAAAGTCTTCGGGATCATCCTGCTGGCCGTCTCCGTGAAACTGTTTACCACCAACCTGGCAATCCTAATCAATACCCTGAACAGCGCGACGGGAAACGCGAATTGACGCCCGCGCCGAGCCCGCCTGCCGCGCGGGGAAAAAATAAAAAACCCGGGGTGGTTATGGCCCCGGGTTCGCGAGATGTTCTCTTCTTGCTGTCACTCCTCGTTTTCCTCCTCGTTTTCCTCGTTACCGTCCCCCTCGTCTTTACTTGAAGAGGCCTCGCGGCGCCCCTTCTCGGTGGCAAGCGTCTGCTTGTAACGCCTGACGATCACGTTATACTCGTTGATAAATAGCGAAAGTTCAGGCGTGAAATCGATACCATTGATCAAGACGACAGCCTCGACGCGCTTCAGCAACGAGTGAAGCAACTTGTCGACGATCTCGCGCGCCTCTTTCATCCGTTGGGCGGGACGTTGCGAAAGTTCCTCGTCGCGCTCGCGCACCAGCGCGACCAGCGCGGCGTTTGCTGTCGCCAGGCGGGTAATCCACTCGCCGAGGCCAAGCAGCGCGACCAGCGCGGCGTGCCCTTCCGTGGCAAACTCCCGGAGTATATCATCGATCGCGGCGCTCTCCTCGCTATAGGTCTTGCGAGAGACATTCCCGTAATTATCGATGACGATTTGCAGGCGGCGCGCTGCCTCCCGCTTGGCCGCGTCGAAGTGGTGGTGATAGGACGCGATCGCGGCGACAAGACCGTGATAGACACTATCGCGCGCGGCGTCCTGCTCCTCGATAAGCGCGGTGACCTCGCTCTTGCGAATCATGTCCAGCAACTTGATCTCGCTGGTAAGCGCGACGTCATACTCGTCGGAGATCGACTTGGCGCCGATCGTGCCCGGGCCTATCTTTTTCAACAACGCCTGCACGTCCACGTGCGCCTCGACATGCGCTTCATTGCGCAGCCGGTAGTAGTAAATGAGCTCGAATAAATTTTCCATGTTCACTTGGGTTTTAATAAATTTTCAGTTAAGAGGTTCTTAAATGGCCCGCGGGTCGCGGGGGGGGGCTTGTCTTTTTTCGCGTGTCGGGAAACGGCGCGCGAGGGGGGGGCGCGGCGTCGCGAACGACGGGAATCGAAACGAGGGCGGGGAGCGCGAGGCCGCGAACGACGAAAACAGGAACGCGAGGGGTGCTCGCGCCCCGTCGAGTGACGGGTTCCGGTACGCGAGAGGGGCGCGCACGGGTACCGTGTCGGTTCGCGCGGTGAAAAATGGCCGTCGCGGGCTCGCGAACAGGCCCCGCGGCTCGCGAGAAGCTTTCGCGAGCTCGCGAGGGTCTCTCGCGGCCCGCGGGAAGCTTTCGCGAGCTCGCGAAGATCTCTCGCGAGTTGCAGGAAGCTTTCGCGAGTTCGCGAAGGTCTCT
>JAITJA010000172.1 GCA_031279175.1 Odoribacteraceae bacterium | reverse complement strand
GGTATTTCCCCGCGAGGAGGCCGGCAGCTTCTTCAACGCGCGCCTTATTAATATACGCGTCGACATGGAGGCCGGCGACGGGCCAGCCATCAAGCAACGATACCGCGTCCGCGGCTATCCTACTTTTCTTATCCTCGACCCCGATGGCAAGGAGGTCAACCGGTTCACGGGGGCGCGCGAGTTTACCGCGTTCATGGATATCCTCGAGCTCTCCCTCGACCCGGCCAATAGCCCCGCCACCACGCGCGCCGCGTACGAGGAAACAAGGTCGCTCGATAATGCCATCACCTACCTGAAAGCGCTCCGCCGCTCGTCCAGCGAGACGCTGAATGACGAGGTCAACCGGTTGCACGCCGCGCTGCCGGAACACGAGCGGTACTCGCGCGACTTCTGGGATTTCCTCGCGTACGCGCTGCGCGTCGATAACGAGGGAGAACTCGTCGCGCGCGTCCTCCGCGAGAAGCTCGCCGCCGATAGATACCTTACCCGCGAACGAGTCGATGACGCGCTCTATCTCGCGCTCTTCGAGTTGGCCAAGAAGTACGTCGGTCAAACGCTCGAGCACGCGACCGAGGGGGAGACCCTCGAGCGAATCAACTACCTGCCGCTCGTCAGTAACGGGAAACAGGACGCGCCACGCGTCATGCAGCTCGTCAAGCACTACCGCGAGGGGAACCACGAGGCTATCGCCGCGCTCTTTAACGCCTATCACGTCAACAGCCTCGACGCGACGGCCAGGTATCGCCTCGAGTCGATGCTCTTCGCGATGAAGCACCTCCCGCCCGGGATCTGCCGCGATTATCTCGAGGACAAGATCAAGTACCTCGAGGCACAAGTAACTTATACCCGGCAACGCCTCGAGACCATGCCGTGACGCGACGCGATAAAAAACCTGTCAGCCCGGGAGCTCTCCAGGCTGACAGGTTTGTTCGCGGGGCGCGATCGCGCGCCGCGGGCCGCTACCGCTCGATCTCTATAATATAGGTGTCGTCGCCCGCCGGGATCACGGGACGTACCGCGAATCCCAGCTCCGCCGCCGAACGGGGAATGTTCCGCGCCGGCCCGTCGCCGGATACCCGCACCCGCAGCACGTCGCCGGGCAGTAGCTTGTCCAGCGCGATTCTCGTCTTCACGAACGTTATCGGGCAACGATCCCGCGTCACGTCTAACTCTTGAATGGCCATATCTATCTCGGTTTTATTGATTCATCACCACACGACGCGCACCCCGGTCGCCGCCTCACCTCCAGCCGCCGGAAATGCATCGTCCGCGCGTCGAACGACAGCAGGCTGTTCGTCAATAACTCCCCCGCACCGGACAGGTATTTCAATGCCTCCGCCGCCAGGATCGTCCCCGTTATCCCCGCCACCGCGCCAAGCACGCCCGCCATCGCGCACGTCTCCGCTCCTGCCCCCTCTTCAGGGAACAAGCACCGGTAGCACGCGGCTCCCGGCACGCGCGTCATCGCCTGCCCCTCGAACCGCGACAATCCTCCCGTGCAGAAGGCTTTCCCGGCCGCCGCGCACGCGTCATTCACCAGGTATTTGGTCTCGAAATTGTCCGACCCCTCGACCACGAAGTCGTATCCCGAGATGATCCCCGCCGCGTTCCCCGCCGACAAGCGTTCGTCTATCTCCACCACCTCCACGCCCGGGTTCAGCGCCCGCGCCTTCACCGCCGCCGACGCTGTCTTCGACCGCCCCACGTCGCCCGTGAAATGCACCACCTGCCGCTGCAAGTTACTCAACTCTACCTTGTCCCCGTCAATGATCCCCAGCCGCCCCACCCCGGCAGCCGCCAGGTATAATATCACCGGCGAGCCTATCCCACCGGCGCCCACGACCAGCACTTTCCCTTCCCGGATCTTCTCTTGTCCTCGCGCCCCAACCTCCGGCAGCAGAATGTTCCGACTATACCTTATTATATCTTCCCCCGTGAATTCCATGATCTCTTTCTATTTACATTATACCGCGAAAATCGCTAAAAATAACGATTCCCACACCCCCTCCCCCCCGCCTTTTACACGCCTTTTCTCGCCACACGACCATCCCGCCCGTTCCCCCTATCTCCCCCTCTTCCACGCGAATTACACCGCCCGCCCCGCGGGATGCCCCGCGCGCCGTCCCGGTCGACCAGATTTACACGTTATTCGCGTTGAGTATTGCGCGAGATGTCGTACCTTTGACGGTGCGCGCGGGGGTGAGCGAGAGGGGCATGGAGAAAGAGGCGGGAAGCATGGAGGAGGACGCGAGGGCCGCGCGGGGAATAATACCAGTAACCATTTAAAAAAGAAACGATGAGCGGGAACCCGGATTGGATGGAACAGAAACACGCGAAGTTGTTCGATCAAGTCACGCAGATGTTCGATTACCTGAAACAAACAACAGGACGCGGATGGGGCTTGGATCGAATACCCCCTCAGGGAAATGGACCGACGAGGAATTTACCCCGCGCTACGAGCGCTACCTGGTAACGCACGAGGCGTGGGCAAACGAACGGACGCGCTCGTCACTCGTCCGCGACGCCTTCCTGGAGACAGAGAAGGCGTTGAAGCAAGTGTACAGGACGTTGTATACCTCCCTCGTGCGCGGGAACATGCTCGCGACAAACATAGACATGGAGCAGATGCTGTTCCCGAAACGAAACGACAAGAGAAGCCGCTCGACGCCAGTCGCGGAACACCCGCCAGGGAGCGTATCGACAGGTCGAGGATTCGAATACTCGAGATCGGGTTTCGCTCGGCATGGAAGACGGAAGACCAGGCGCGCTCGCGTCCACGCGGGCAACGCGGGGCGATGATCTTCTAGACGTTGCGCGAGAGGCCGAACCTGGAGTTGACGGAAGCAGACTTGTCGTCGGTGGTTTTCGCCACCTCCTCGCCGTTCGTTTTCCATTTCCAGGAGGAGGAGCGGGGGAAAGCGTTCTACTACATGCTTTGCTGGGTCAACAACCGGGGCGTCAAGGGGATTCGCGGGGCTATCCTGAGCGCGATTGTCCCGTGACCGGCGCGCTGACCGCACGAGACGTTTTATCATCGTTATTGAATAATTTAAAATAAGAAGATCATGAGTTTACATTGTGGAATTGTCGGGTTACCGAACGTGGGGAAATCAACTCTTTTCAATTGCCTGAGCAACGCGCGGGTGCAGGCAGCAAATTTCCCGTTTTGCACGATCGAGCCGAACGTGGGAAGGATTATCGTGCCGGATGACCGGTTGTATGCACTGGCGTCACTAGTGGCCCCGGAAGACGTGATACACGCCGTCGTCGATATCGTCGATATAGCGGGGTTAGTCAAGGGGGCCTCCCGGGGCGAGGGGCTGGGCAACAAGTTTTTGTCGCATATCCGGGAAGCGGACGCGATTATTCACGTGCTGCGCTGCTTCGATGACGATAATATCATACACGTCGACGGGACGGTGGATCCCGTCCGGGACAAGGAGACGCTCGACACGGAGCTGCAACTGAAGGACCTGGAGACGGTAGAGGCGCGTCTGGCGCGCGAGGAGAAACGGGCGAAAGCAGGGGGCGACGCCCACGCCAAGGTGCTCGTGGAGGTGCTGCAACTCTACCGGGAGCACCTGTTAAGGGGCGAATCGGCGCGCGCGGTGAAGCTGGATAAGGCACGACAGGAGGTGGCCAACGAGCTGATGCTGTTGACGAATAAACCGGTGCTGTATGTATGTAACATCGACGAGAACACCGTGGAGAATGATAACCAGCACGTGAAGGCGGTGAAGAAGGCGGTGAAGAAGGAGGAGGCAAGCGTGCTGAAGATCTGTATCGGGGTGGAAGCCACTATCTCCGAGCTGGAGTGGCCGGAGGAGAGGACGATGTTCTTGCAGGAACTCGGGCTGGAAAAAGCAGGGACAGACCAGCTGATCCGTGCCGCGTATGACTTGCTGAAGTTGCGTACTTATTTCACGGCAGGCCCAAAGGAGGTGCGCGCGTGGACGTTCCGCGAGGGGATGAAAGCTCCACAGGCCGCCGGGATTATCCATTCCGACTTCGAGAAGGGGTTTATCCGCGCCGAGGTGATCAAGTTCAATGATTATATCGAGCTCGGCTCGGAAGCCAAGTGTAAGGAAGCAGGGAAGATGAGCGTGGAAGGAAAGGAGTATGTCGTGAAGGATGGCGACGTGATGCATTTCCGCGTTAATACTTGAGGGGAATGCCACACGAGAAACGATATGAAAGAACCCGCGCGAAGAAGCTTCGCGCGGGTTTTTCTTGGACTACTCGCTCCTCCAGTCCCGCGAGCCACTACTCGGGTGTCGCGTGATACCGGGCAAGCGAGCATGTATTCATGTCGCGCACGCGTTGATTTATCGCGCGAGTAAAATACCTCGGGATATAAAACAGCGCTGCCGCGAGAACGTTCCCGCGGCAGCGATTCATGGCGATCATTATCGCGTTACTTCTTTTCCTGGTCAACCTGTCGTTGTCCTGCTTCTTGTTTCATCTTCTCGAGATAGTCGGTATAGGCTTTCGCCTGTTCCGGCGAGAGGATTTTCTTGATCTTGGCCATCTCCTCGTCCCTTATCTTCTGGATTTTTGCCTGGGAAACCTCGCGGCTTTCGCCGTTTTCCCGTCGCGCGGCGAAGGCCTCGTCGCGTTTATTCATGGTATCGAGGAAGAGTGCTATCAACTCCTTTTCCTGCTGTTCGGAGATCTTTGTTGCCTTCTGCACGTTTTCCAGCCGTTTCCGGGCGAAATCCTCCGGTGTTCCCCTCACCTGGGAAAAGGTCGGCAACGCGAACAGGAGCGACGCGATGAACGCGAGTATCTTTACAAGTACTGTCATGGATACTCTCGTTTAACGCGGTCCACCACCACCACCGGGGCCACCGCCACCAGGGCCACCGCCACCAGGGCCGCCCTGTCCACCTTGACCGCGCGAGCGCATTCTCTCTTCCTGCTCCTTGCGTTGCTTCTCGAGCATGGCGGAGTAGGCTTTAAACTGCTCCTCGTTCAAGATCTTCTTGATCGCCGCGGTCTCTTCATCTTGTAGTTTTTGCATCTTTTCGCGGACTTCTTGCCAGCCTTGATTTCCCCCGCCCTCGTTCCGCGTTCTACTTGCCTGGAACATCTCCTGTTGTTTCTTCTGGGTCTCGGTGAAAAGTGCCGAAACCTGTTTTTCTTGTTCCGCGGTCAACTTCACCTCTTTCTTCACTGTTTCGAGGCGTTGCTTGAGCATCTCCTCGGGGGAGACCCTTTGCCTGCCGCCACCCTGTTGCGCCGTCGCGCCAAACGAGAAGGCCAGCATGGCCGATAACATTAACATTACTGTTTTCATGATCTTTTTATTTAAGGTTAAACTCTTGGAGACGCCGGTTTTGACGCCACCGGTAGTATGACAACGAGAAGGAAAAAAGGTTTAGTAATGACAAGAAAGAAAGCCTCCCCGTCAGAGCTCCAGCACGACCCGACGGCCCCGCGATTCATTGTGATAGCGGTCCACCGCCGTGATCACTATCCGGTATGACCGCACGCGACCGCGCGCGGGAAGGAAGCAGGCGGGACGCGTCGCGATGGCCTTGATCTTCGTCGCGTCGTCGAGATCGACGCGCTCGCCGGGGCCAAAGCAATAAATCACGAAGTAGCGCGGGAGATGCTCCTCGTCCCGCTCCTTCTTCACGCCCCACTCGAGCGCGTAGCCCCCGTCGACACGCGATACCCGCGGCCGCTCGACACGCGAGGGACGACGCGAGGAGAGCGCGCGATAGGCAGGCAACAACGCCGGGTAGCGGTGGTAACACGCGACGAGGCTGTCGGCGACGCCACCGTTATCGCGGAGGATCTCGTTAGCGGGCCAGAAGCAATTTCCCTTCACGCGTGAAAGAGCGCGGGAGAGGTTTATCTTCTTCCCGAGTTCACCGGCCTTCATCGTCCTGGCCACGTCCTGGCCGGTATAGAGGTGGGCGTGGCGGGCGTTCTCGTTCCACCAGCGGGCGAGGGTGACGTGTCCGGCGACCTCGTGCCCGGTCTCCCAGTAGATTTGCGGGATGACGTAATCGATCCAGCCGCTTCTTTCCCACAGGAGCACGTCGGCGTACAGGTCGGCGTAAGCTTGCGTGCCGCGGGTATCGCTGCCGCTGCCGTCGGGGGTATCCTTCTTGTTGCGGTAGATGCCGAACGGACTGATGCCGAGACGTACCCAGGGCTTGACGTCGCGTATCGTCTGCTTCAGCTCGCGCACCAGCCGGTTGATATTCTCCCGCCGCCAGTCGGCCCGCCCGAGTCCCTTCCCGTGTTCCTTGAAACTCTCGTCATCGGGGAAGGGGAGGCCGGCGGGGTAAGGGTAGAAATAATCATCGAGATGGATGGCGTCAACGTCATACCGGCTGACGATGTCGCGCGCCACGTCGAGGAGGTGCTGCCGCCCCTCGGGCCGCCCGGGGTCGAAGAGCAACTGCCCGTTATAACGGACGAACCACTCCGGGTGGCGGTGATAGAGGTGATCCGCCGCCAGGTGGTCGACACCGGACGTTCCCGCCCGGAAAGGATTAATCCAGGCGTGGAACTCCATGCCCCGGCGGTGGCACTCGTTGACGAGAAACCTCATCGGGTCGAAGAACGGCTCTGGCGCGACGCCCTGTTTCCCGGCGAGGAATCGACTCCACGGCTCGAGGCTCGAGGCATACCACGCGTCGGCCTCCGGCCTCACCTGAAAGAGGATCACGTTCATGCCGGCGGTGCGCAGGTGGTCAAGCTTCCTCGAGAAATCGGCTTTCATCTCGTCCGTCGTCATGCGGGCGTACTCTGCCTGGAAGACGGTTTGTATCCATGCCCCGCGAAACTCCCGCTTCGGGAACTCTTGCCCGTGCAACGCCCCCGCGAGGAGGAGCGATAAGAATAATAAGGTGTACTTCATGTCGTGTTATTTCTCTGTTTATTGTCCGTCGCACGCACAGACAGCGTTATAGGGACAGGTGCGGCACTTGTCGCGTAGCGTTGTCGGGGAGAAGGTGAGGCCCGGGGAGAAGATCTCGTCGACCAGCGCGACGAGCCGTTCGCGGAACTCCGGGATGATCGCCTCGATGCTGTCGAGCGGCGCGCCGGCAAGGAAAAAACGGTCGTCGCGGCGCGGGGCGAAAAACGCGCGGAGGCTATACAAGCCCGGGCGAGGCGGCAGTTCAGCGGGGTGCTCGTCCGCGTACGCGATGCAATAGAGAATCGTCTGGAAGGCGGCCTTGTTCCGCTGCTTGTCAGCGGGATCGAAGAGCGAGGCGACACTCTTGAACTCTCCCTTGTCGACGCCGGTCTTGTAGTCGATGACGCGCGCGCCGGAAGAGAGGCGGTCGACGCGATCGACGTTTCCCTCGACCCACACCCGCGGCCCGTTCCCCGTGACGAAGAACGTCCGGCACGGCTGCTCGAGGGCAAGGATCTCGAACGGGGCGAGGCCCCTGTCGTGCTCGAGCACCTTCCGCGCGTACTTCTTCACGACCGACAGCGCGAGCTCCCCCGTCCCGTCATCGAAGGCACGGGCGTGTTCACTGTCGAGAATCTTTTCCCGCGCGGCCCGGGCGTATTGATCGATCGCGCGGTCGTCCCGGGCGACGCGGTCGATGACAGCCGCGGTGACGAGGCCGGGAAAAGAGTGGTAGATAGCGCGCGTCATCTCGTGGAAGATATTCCCGAGTGTCCTGTAGTCAAGCTCCCCGACGAGGTTTTCCTTCTCCCGTATCCTGGCGACGTACCTGAAATAAAACTTGAGGCGGCAATCGAGATAGACATTGAGCGCCGAGGGTGACAGGCCACTTCCCTCGCGGGTAAAGCGTTCGAGGCAGCGTGCGATCTCGTCGTTCGCTGGAATCGCGACGGGGCGGGCGGGGCGGGCGACGATCTCCTCCTGGAGGTATCGTTCGCGCGGCGGTGTTCCCGACTCGTATTTCAGTTGATACAGGAAGCGGCTCATCTCGCCGGCATTTTTCGTCGCCGCCGCGTGCAGGATCTTGACGTTGGTGGCGCGCTGGACGAGGCGATAGAAATAATAGGCGTATATCGCGTCCCGGTGCTCGGGGGTGGGCAGCCCGAAGCCGACCCGCAGGCTATACGGGATGAAGGAGGCGAGAGGGGCATCGCGCGGGAGTACTCCCTCGTTCGCGGAGAGGATAATCAGGTTTTTAAAGTCGAGCATTCTCGTTTCCAGCAGCCCCATGACCTGCATTCCCTCCAGCGGCTCGCCGGAGAAGGGGACGGTGACGGAGCGAGCGACCTGTGATACGACGCGGGCATGTACCCGTTCTCCCGGCGCGACCCCCTACTCGCGGAAGGAGTCCCTTGCCTGTTGCAGCCACTTGTATAGCGCGAAGAGGGTTTCCCGCTCGATCGCCCCCGTTCCCGCGTCCTCCCGGGCGAGGAGGCGGGCGATGACGTCGAGGAAATAATCGAACGAGGAGTCGCGCGGCGCGAAAAGGGCGCGGGTAACCTCGTCAAAGAGCAACATCGCCGAGGGAACGTGGGTGAGGTTGCTAGAGTGCACGCCCCGCGCGACCTTTCGCGCCTCCACCGGGTCTCCGGCCTGCACCAGCGGGTGATCCAGCAGCGCGATCACGGTTTCCCGCGCGTAATAGCACTCCTCCCCTACCCTCTTGGCCCCCCGTTGCAAATCCCCGGCGAGGGTGAGCAACGCGGCGGCGGCAGTCTTCCGGGCCGGGTAGCCCATCGTGATATTGATCTTCTCGACGGTAGGGGGAATGGAATGTAGAACGGGCGACAGCAGGTTCTCGTCGCACAACACGATAGCCGTCTCCGAGGGATCCGGGGGCAACTCGCCGAGCAGCGACGGGAGGAGCTTCGCCTGGCCGGAGGAGGAGGAGACGGTGACATGCTCGACGCGCTTCTCCTCTCGCCGGAAATTGTTAAAGTGCTCGATCCCGAGGGCATTCGGGAATCGTTTCAGGTTATCGCGGAGAAACAGACCGGCCTCGTGGCGCTCGTTACTGGTATAATAGAGGTCGTGATCCCAGTAGAACGCGGCCTGACCGCTGTCGCGAAATCGCGCGAAGATCTGCTCCTCGCATTTATTCAAGGCGTTGAAACCGGCGAAGAACAACCGCTCCTGCCGCGGCACCTCGTCGACGCGATCGCGCAGCAACCGCGTGCCCATTCCCTCGTAGCACAGCCCCTCGCGTTGCAATTTCTCGCGGAAGTGGCAATACGTCGGGTAGAGTTTCCCCCACGTTTCGAGGAAGGCCTCTTGCTCCCGTCCCCCGGTGACGCCATCCCGGAAATGACTCCAGAAGCGGCGCACGTGCTCCACCTGCGCCTCGGTGAGGTACGGGAAGAGCTTCTCTATCTCGCGCAGTGCGCGGAGATTAGAAAACAAGTCGCGGGCGTCGACGAGATACTTGTCCACGTCGTCGAAGTCCTCGAGCAACATGCTCCCCCACGGGTAGAAATCATCGAACGACTCCTTGCTCCCGGAGCACTCCCGGTACGAGCTGTATAACTTGACGAGCAGCGTGATCTCGTCCGCCCGTTTCAGGCCGACGTATCGCTCCACGAACTCCTCGAGCGTGACGATGACCGGCATCCACGCGGGCCGGTCGATCATTCGCGCGAGTTCCCGGGAGAGAAATAACCCGGCGCGCTTGTTCGGGAAAACGATGGTAAGGCTCTCCGGGTGAGCGTCGCGAACGACATCCCGCGCCAGGAGGTGTAAAAAAGATTCCATGATCGCGTGTTTGATTACCGGGCAAAGGTAATACATTCGCGAAAACCGGTAGAACAAAACCATGACAACGAGTTCAATCACGAGACGAGACAGGGAGGCAACCGCGTGAAACTCCTGTGCGCGGAATACCTGCCCGACGGCGCGGGCGGTCACGTCATCCTTGGCGACAACGCCCTCTCGCGCGACAACGAGGATTTCTATATCCCCCCGTTCGCGACGCGTTTGAGTTGCGTCCCACAGCTTTTTTTCCGCGTGAACAAGTTAGGCAAGGGCGTCGCCCCGCGTTTCGCGCGACGTTACGTGGGAGAGGGCGGCGCGGCCATCCGCTTTTACGCCGACAATCTCCTCGACGAGGCGCGCGCGACGGGTCTTCCTCCCGACGCGGCGATGGGCTTCGATCGCGCGATCGCCATCTCCACGGCGCGCGAGCTACCCGACAATCCTTGTTACGCCCTCGAGGTGAACGGCGCGCGGGTGTTCAGCGGGCGATTACTCGATCTCCCTTGTACTCTCGAGCATCACGTCGCCGCGCTTTCCGCTTACTACCTATTAAAGGTGGGCGACCTTATCTTTACCGGCAACCTGTTTCGTTACTCTCCCCTTCGCCCTGGCGATCGTCTCCGCGCGTTTATTGACGACGATTGCCTCATTGACATCTTCATCCTCTAATTTCTCGACATCTCTCGCTTGGCATCGAGTAATAAGCAGTACTCGAGTACTACCGTGTAATACTCGAGTACCAAATCTTCCGGCCTCAGGGGACGGCGACGGGCACCGGGGAGAGCGGGTTATTCTCCTGTATGCCCTTGTTCGTGTTTAACTCTGCCTCGGGAATCAGCCAGAGGAGAATCGGCGCGTCATAGGGTAGACGGAAGCGGACAGCAGCGGGGAAGTTACTCCCGGCGCGATCAAGGGGCTTCTTGAGGCGCTTGAGATCAAAGAGAGAGAAGCCCTCGCCCCAGAGTTCCACGCGGCGCTGAAACCAGACCTCGTCGCGGAGATCATCGGCAGTAGAGGCAGTAGAGGTGAAGGAGGGATGGCGATAACCACGCACGAAATCCTCCAGTACGCGCTTGCCACCGTCCAGGTCACCGCTCATCGCCAGGGCCTCGGCGCGGACAAGAATCATCTCCTCGACGCGCATCAGCGGGAAATCGCAGGCATTGGTGGCGTTGTTGTAGATATTCTTGTAGGGGCCGAACTTGACGTTGAGGCAAGAATCGCGGAAGCCGAACCAGTCGACGGCGTCGTATTGCTGCCCGTTATAGGTAATGCTCCAGGTGGTATCGAGGAGCGGTGAACGGAGTTTCCCGTCGAGCCACCAGCCCTTTCTCACGTCGTCGGCGGGAATCTCGTTCCAGAGGAGATTGTTGATATACCGCCCGGCGTTGGCCGGAGCGTAGCCATTGCCGGTGAAACTGCAAACGTGGGAGGGGAAGTTGACGATGCCACTCTGGACGACGGCGTTGTTCTCGGAGATGACGCACCCCCAGATCCAGGAGGGAGCGGAGGCGTCGTTGAAGGCAGGACGAGAAACATCAGCGATCGAATAAGGAACGTACCCGGCAATGGCAGCGGCAGCATCCTCGGCGGCCTCTTTCCATTGTCCGACATGCAGGCGGGCGCGGGCGCGGAGGCCGAGGGCGACCTCGCGGTTAATATACTCCTTCTTCCCCTGCCGGTCGAAGGAATCGAGGAGCACGATGGCCTTCGAGAGATCGCCGATGACCTGCTTGTAGAGGCGCTCGAGGGTGACGCGGGGATTATTGTCGAGACTCTCGCGTGAAGCACCCTCGAGGACGAGCGGCACGGAAAGCGCCTGTTCCTGGCCGTCATAGGCGTGCTGGTAAATGCAGGCGAGATTCATGTAATCGAAGGCGCGCGAGGCAAGGGCCTGTCCGCGATAAGCGCGGAGGGTCTTGTTCGTGGTAGTGGAATCGATGACAACGAGAATATCGTTGGCGGTCTTGACGTGGGAATAGAACAGCTCCCAGAGGAAATAGGTACTGGAGGAGTTGGCGACGCGATCCGAGAGGCGCGCCTGTTGCCCGAACCAGTTATAGCCTGAATTCTCCGACGGCATGTCCATTCCCGACGCGTCAAACATCAGGCAGGCGGCAGGATATCCGAAATCGAAGTGCTGGTCGCCCCACCGGTCGTAGATGGCGCGCGCCTCGATGAGACCGGCGTACAACCCGTTGATTTCTGCCTGCAACTTGGCGGGATCGACGCGGGCGAGTTCCTCCTTTTGATTCCCGGTGACGGTATCCCCTGCCGGGTCGAGATCAAGGTTACACGCGACGGCGGCCAGGAGAATAAAAAAGATATATATTGATTTCATGTTTTCTTGTTTTAGAGATTTAGAACTTCAGCGTGATCCCCGCGGAGACGGCGCGCGCGGGAGCGTAGCGGGCGGCATTTGCCGAGGTATACGACTGCCTGGGGTCGAGGCCCCGGCGGGCAGAGATCAAGAGGAGATTATCCACCGTGCAATAGGCGCGAAACGCGGTAAGGCGCTCGTTAAAGAGAGAGGGGGGCAAGGTATACCCGACAGAGACATTCGTCACGTCGAGATAGTTGGAGCTAACGAGGAAACGCGTGGAGGTCGAGTTAGTGTAATTGTCATTTGCCCCGACGCGAGGGACGCGCGTGCTCTTGTTCGTCCCCGACCAGGATTTGAGGATATCCTCGTGCCAGTTATGGCCGGCGGAGGAGGGAGAGCCGGAGTGCATGAGCGCCTGGTACCCGGAGTCGAATATCTGCCCGCCGAGCTGGTACGCGGCCGAACAAGACAGGTCGAAGCCGGCAACCTCGAGTGTAAACCCGAAGCCGCCGTAGAGATCGGGCAAGAGATCGCCGGTGGGATACTTCGTGGCGAGGGGATAACTCGTGGTGGTCGTTGTCGTCGCGCTCCCGGTCTTATCCTCGCGGTGATAGAGCGCGATCCCCTCGTCGTTGACCCCCTCGTAGCGGGGGAAATAGAGGCGATACATGGATTCTCCTTCCTGGAAGATTGTTGTCCCGTCGACGAGCGTCCCCTCGAGTTCCGGCGCGAGTGCTTTTATTTTATTCCCGAGGGCGGTAGCGTTGGCGTGCAAGGATAGTCTCGCGTTCCTGGCGACATGCAGGCGCGACTCGAGCGAGAGTTCGACGCCCCGGTTCGAGATCTTGCCGATATTCGAGGGCAGCGCGGCGTATCCCCCGGAGAGGGAGACGGGCCGGTAATAGAGCATGTCGCGGGTGAGGCGCGAGAAATACTCCAGCGTTCCGGAGAGCCTCCCGTTCCAGAGGGCGAAATCGGCGCCTATATTAAAGGAGTGTGAAGTCTCCCAGGTAATCTCCTTGTTTCCCTTGTAGACGAGGGATAGCGCGAAGTCGCCGTTATTCTCCGCGAGGGCATACTGGTCGCGGTCGGGGTAATAATTCCGCGTACCGTCGCGATAGAGGAGGTCATCGTTCCCTTGTATCCCGTAGCTTGCCTTGATCTTGAGGTGATCCACCCACGACTGGTCGGCGAGGAAGGTAGCGCGGGAGAGTAACCAGGCGGCCCCGACACTGCCGAAGTTCCCCCAGCGGTGACTCTTGTCGAAGCGCGAGGAGGCGTCGCGGCGGGAAGAGAGGCTAAAGACATAGGCGCGATCGTACTCGTACTGCCCGCGGGCGAACCATCCCTCGGTCTTGTATCGATTTGTCGAGGAGGAGGCCGACGGGGAGAAGATGGCGTTATTGATCTCGACAACCTCCGGCGCGTAGAGTTTCTCCCGGCTTGCCAGCAGGGCGTTTGCCTGGAGGGAGTAGGACTCGTGTCCGAAGAGCAGGTCGATGGAGTGATCGCCGGTGGTGGCGACGTAGGAGAGAAGCTGCTGGTGATTGATAGAGGTCGAGCGGTCGTGGCCCACGTACACGATGCCACCGACCCTGGAATACTGCCCGCGGTAGGCGTTATACAGGCGGGTATAGCGCGTGTTATCGATATCCGTCCCGAAGTTATAGGTAAACTTGAGCCCCTCGACAAACTCGATGGCGGCGTACCAGCGCCCGGAGAAGACGTCCGTCTCGTAGCCGCGCTTGTCCAGGCGGGCGAGGGAGGCGGGATTCGACCCGCTCATGAAGGTGCGCTTGAAATTGCCCGTTGTCTTGTCGCCGAAGTCATAGAGGGTGATCCCGCGGCTATCCTTGATGATCTTGCCGGCGTTGTCCCGGACGTATAGCGGGTAGACCGGCGCGATGTTATTGGCCAGGTAAAAGAGGTTGACGGAGCTCCCGCCGGAGGTCTGCCCGAAAGGATATTGCATGTCGTAGCGCGTGTAAGAGATCTTGCTACCCAGGCGCAACCAGCTCTTGGCGCGGTAGTCGGCGTTGACGCGGGAGGTATAGCGGGCGAAGCCGGAGCCGGGCATGAGGCCCGTGTCGTCGAGGTATCCCAGGGAGAGGTAATAGTTGAGGTTATCGTTGAGACCGGAGACGGAGACGTTATACTCCTGGCGCGCGTTCCCCTTGTTAAATAGCTCGTTGAACCAGTCATCGGGGAGGTACGTGTACTTGCCGTCGTTATATCCCCGGGTAGCTTTCGGGTTCATCTTCCCGTCCGTCCCGATCAGCTCCTCTCCGGCGGGGAGGGTGTGTACGCGGTAGCCGATCCCCCCGTCGCTATTGGTTGACATACCGTTCAGGGCAGCTTTCCGCGCATCTTCCGGTGTTTTCGAGGCGATGAACCCGTTGTACATGGCCTCGTACACCTTCTCGAGGTATCGCTCCGGGCTTTTCAGCACCCGGTAGTTGGGCACGGCGCGGGTATTTGTCCCCCAGCGGGCGTCGATGGTGACGACTGCCTCGCGCGACTTGGCCTTCCGCGTAGTGATCAGGATAACGCCGTTCGCGCCGCGCGCCCCGTAGAGGGCATTGGAGGCGGCGTCCTTGAGGACGGTCAGCGTCTCGATGTCGGCGCTATTGATCGACGAGAGGTCGCCATCGTAGGGGACCCCGTCGACCACGTATAGCGGCGCGTTTCCCGCTGACATCGAACCGATACCGCGCACGCGCACGGTGGAGGTAACGCCCGGCTGACCGTTACCGGCGCGCACTTGAACGCCGGCCAGCCGCCCCGGGAGGGCCGCCGTCACGTTGGAGAGCTGGCGCGAGGAGAGGTCATCGGCCTTGAGCGTCGCGACGGAGCCGGTGAAGGATTCCTTCTTGGCCGTGCCGTATGCCACGACGATAATTTCATCGATTTGCCGGGTCTCTTCTTCCATCGTCACGTCGACGCGGGCGCGGTGGGCGACGGGGATCTCCTGGGGCTTGAAGCCGACGAAGGAGAATTGCAAGACGGCGTCGCCGGGGAGCGTGATCTTGTACTCGCCCAGCGCGTCGGTGATGACGCCCTGGCGCGTGCCCTTCCGGAGAACGGTGACGCCGGAAAGGGCACTGCCGTCAGTGGCCGTGACCTTTCCGGATACTGGCTGCTCCTGTGCCCGCGAGGGGATGACAAACAGGATGAGCATGAACATGTAAAGCACTTTTTTTTTCATACGCGTGAGTTTTTGTTATTGATTAATACCCGCTCCCCCGACGGGGAACAATGATTTACTCGAACGCGATCAAGACGATCGCGACGGGATCGGGACAACTAACGGTGACTGCCGGGAAATAAAAATGATGGAAGACCGCGTCGTCGGGAGGCCCGTTCACTTCACACCGGGAAACACGCGTTAACGACGAGTAACACGTTGGTCAAGATATGCTCGCTCCATCGACAAAGAATCTGTTCGGGGGTGGACAAACGGGACGTTCGGGAAGAAAAATGTAATGCTGTAGTCCGGAAATTCTACGGCCACACGTACCGGTTGCGCGAAAGTATGGACAGTTTTCTTTAGTTACAACCCGCCCGGTAGCCCCTACCCCTCCCCTTTCACGAAATAATTCATAAGAATCTTGAATAACTCGCGGCAAAAACGTCGACATCACCGCCGGCAAGGTCGATTTAT
>JAITJA010000100.1 GCA_031279175.1 Odoribacteraceae bacterium | reverse complement strand
AGAACAGACACTCGAAAGGACCAGAAACATACGATGGGAATCCATATTCGGACTATTCTCCATTGATTGTACCAAGGCGGGATTCCTTGTTAAGAACAAGGGAATATGGTTCTTGACTAACGAAGGTAAAAAAGCCATGGAATTAGGAGAAGAACATCTCTTAAAAGCCGCGCGGGAAGGGTATAAAAAATGGCAGAACAATATAGATAACGAAATAGCTGACGAGAACACCCAGGAAATACGTATAGAAGCGTTAGAGGAACAGGCCATCTATGGAATACGAGAATTTATAAAAAGAAAGAACGCCTACGAATTCCAGAATATAGTGGCGGCATTATTAAGAGCAATGGGATATTACACGCCTTTCATATCGCCAAAAGGGAAAGACGGCGGTGTAGATATAATTGCATACACTGACCCGCTTGGGGCCATCGTCCCGAGATTAAAAGTACAGGTCAAGCACACGCCTGATGATGCTGTAAATGTAGAGACAATAAGAGGTCTGACAGGACTTTTAAACAAGGATGGAGATATAGGTCTAGTAGTGACATCGGGTAGATTCACATCCGAATCGGAAAGGACGGCAAGGGAAAGTCATCGACACGTGAAACTACTGAATGGAGACGACCTCATAGAATTGTGGCGGAAATTTTACGCTAAGATGCCTGATGAAGACAAGAACCTCGTCCCCTTACATTCGATTTCCTTCTTGGGATATCAATAACTTGACTTCATAACATTTACCCCGGGAATTGCCTTGTTACAGAACAGGGCGATAGTATTGATTAATAATCATCCAGTAGCCAGACGGCCCGGGGACACACTCCAGCGTATCATTCTTGAAGTCGGGAGAGTGCTATCAGGGGGACAGGGGACAGGCTACAGGCCGCGTCTAAAACATCACTTGCCCGGTCACTGTAACAAAAACTTTACTTAATTTCGCGTGTACATGACAAATACAGGATGAATATGGTACGGAAAATAACAACACTTGCCTTATTGCTATGGAGCGCGTGCGGGTTCGCGCAAATCAACCACGAGCGCGGAACTCGTTTGACAGAAGACTGGCTATTCCTTCGCCAGGATCTGGGGAGCATTTGGGAGGCCGTTCGCCCGGTATCGACCGGAGGACCAGAGGCCGTTCCCAGGTGGGAAAGCGTGACGTTACCCCACTGTTTCAACGCCGGGGATGCCGTGGACCCGGACGTGAACTACTACCAGGGGCCGGGCTGGTATAAAACACTACTCTCCGTGAATAACCCCTACTCCAACGGGAGGACAATCCTGCACTTCGAGGGAGCAGGACAAAAAACATCGGTATACATATACACCGAGCAAGTAGCCATGCACGTGGGCGGGTACGACGAGTGGCAAGTAGATATCACCGAGGCCGTGAAACGCTTCCTGTTATCAGGAAACACCAGGCGTTTCGACGGGAAAATCCCGCTGGTCATCCGTTGCGACAACAGCCGGGACACGGAAATGATCCCCTCGGACCTCTCGGACTTTAACCTCTACGGGGGGCTATACCGCCACGTCAATATCGTCTACGCGCCGGCCATCGCTTTCGAGCGGATCGTCACGAACGCGTCGGTAGACCCGGGAGGGAGAAAAGGCAACTTGACAATCTCGGCCTTCCTGAAAACATATATCTCCACGAACGATTTGCGGGTAACCGCCCGCGTCTTCGACCCGAGAGGACGGCTCGTGAAGGAGTTATCGCGAGCGCCAGTGGAACAACTCCCCGTCACCTTCTCGCTGGAGATCAACCGCCCGTCCCTCTGGTCGCCCGACGAGCCGAATCTCTACTCCTGCGAGTTGACCTTAAAATCGCTGGCCGGGGAAACGACCTGCCGCGAGCGCTTCGGCTTCCGTCACGCGGAATTTGTCGAGCACGGGCCATTCCTCCTCAACGGCAAACGCCTCCTGTTGCGGGGCACTCACCGGCACGAGGATCACGCCGGCGTCGGGGCAGCCATGGACGACGAGACCATCGCGCGGGAGATGGAAATGATTAAATCGATGGGAGCTAACTTCGTCCGGCTGGCCCATTACCAGCAATCGCGGCTCGTCCTCGAGCATTGCGACCGCCTGGGCCTGCTCGTCTGGGAAGAGATCCCGTGGTGTCGCGGCGGCCTGGGGGGAAAGGCTTACCAGGAGCAGGCCCGCCGGATGTTGACAAACATGATAGAGCAGCACCGCAACCACCCCTCGGTGATCCTCTGGGGGCTGGGCAACGAGACCGACTGGCCGAATGACTTTCCCGCCTTCGACAGGGAAGCGATCCGCGGCTTCACGCGGGAGCTGCACGACCTGGCACACCAGCTTGACAGCACGCGCCTGACTGCCCTCCGGCGATCCGACTTCTGCAAGGAGTTCGTCGACGTTTATTCCCCCTCCATCTGGGCCGGCTGGTACAGGGGACTATACACCGACTACAAGGAGACCGCGTGGGCAGAAATGCAGGCAGTACCCCGTTTCTTCCATGCCGAGTGGGGGGCCGACAGCCACGCGCACCGTTACTCCGAGAGCACCGGCGAGGGCCTATCGGGAATCAAGGGCGGCGAGGGCGCGGACGAACGGGCGGGAGACGCCTCGCTACAAGGCGGCCCCGCGCGGGCTTCCATGAACGGGGACTGGAGCGAGACCTACGCGTGCGACCTGATCGACTGGTACCTGAAAGAGCAGGAGGAAATGCCCTGGCTGACGGGATCGGCATACTGGATATTCAAGGACTTCTCGACGCCCCTCCGCCCGGACAACCCGGTCCCGTACGTGAACCAGAAGGGCGTGGTGGAGCGCGACCTGACCCCGAAGGAGGCCTTCTATGTCTTCCAGTCCTACTGGGCGCGACAGCCCATGATTCATCTACACGGGCACTCGTGGCCGGTGCGCTGGGGAGCGGAGGGAGAAACGAAAGTACTCAAGGTATATTCCAACTGTGACGAGGTAGAACTCTTCCTGAACGGGAAGAGCCTTGGCGTCAAGCGGCGCGACCCGCGAGACTTCCCCGCCGCCGGGTTACGCTGGGAAACCACCCTCGAGCCGGGAAGAAACGTCGCGCGGGCCGTCGGGAGAAAAGGATCGAAACGCGACCGCGTGGAGCTCGTCGACGAGATCTCCTTTAATTACGAGACGCGCGTGCACGACAAGGAAACCGGCATCGTCGTGCGCATGACGGACGTCGACGAGAAATACACCTGGATCGAGATCGAGCTGGTCGACAAGCACGGGACAATCTGTCTCAACTCCCGCGAGTATATCCGCTTTGACATGCTCGGCGACGGGAAACTACTCGTGAACCAGGGCACCTCCACGGGATCAAGGCGGGTACAAGCCTTCAACGGGAGGGGCAGGGTCATGTTCGAAAAAGGACGCGGGAAAGCCCAGGTGCTCGTCACCGTCGAGGGGATAAAACAGATCCTCGTCGAGGTCAACCGGTAAACGGGAAGGCGCTACAGGCGGGCGCTTTGCAGCAGGGACTTCCTTCTATCGCTCACGTTTTTCTGCTATTATTAACGAAATCGCGAATAACAAATCCGCGATCCGCGTCGTATATGGTTACGCGAAGAAATCTATTCTCGCGAGTGTGATTGTGTAATAATCTTAAACGAGTAAAGAAACATGAACAATATACATGGGATATCGCGATGCGTCTGCATGTTCGCCATCATCTCCTCGTTGGCGTGCACGAAAGACA
Organism: Odoribacteraceae bacterium; assembly: GCA_031279175.1. Classification (GTDB taxonomy): domain Bacteria; phylum Bacteroidota; class Bacteroidia; order Bacteroidales; family Marinifilaceae; genus JAIRKS01. The sequence continues at coordinate 9,025 of JAITJA010000100.1, read as the reverse complement.
AAACTTCGGACACGCGACTGCCGGTTGACGGGATGGTCACCTTGAAAGTGAAGGTTACCCCTTCCGCGGACGAGCCGCATCTCTTCTTCCCGGGCTCCCGGGCGGACATCCCCGGCACCGCGGATGAATCCAAGATAACAACCCTACGGCTACTGATATTCAAGAGAGACAAAAACGAACTCGAGAAATTCGTGCACGTCACGTTCAACCCGGACGGGTCGAGCGGGAGTCCCGCCTGGAGCGCCAGCGACCGCTCCTTGCGCGTCGTCGTCTCCCCCGGGCCGAAGGAGGTGTACTGCCTCGCCAACTGGTCAGACACGCCCTCCAGCGACATGCCGGAAATCAGTGACAAGACGGTCGGCGACACCGCGTCGTTAAACAACATCATGCGCCAGCACTCGTCAATGCCCGTTAACCCGCCCGTCATGAGCGGGAGACTTAAGGCATTGACTCTCGTGGGAAACGAGCAGGGAATCACCATCCCCATCAAGCGGCAAGTGGCGAAACTCGCGATCTACCCGATGATCTCCAGTACATTGAAAACACTGGGGGCGGACGTCAAGATTTCCGGGATAAAATTCACGAACATCGGTATCTTCTCGCTTATCTTCGAGACGGAGCTCCCGCACGCGCTTGCCGCGGAGGGAGAGTGGGACCAAACGGATTTCGTCGGGCCACTCTCTGAAAAAGTAACGGCGGTACTCCCCGGGGAGGCGGTCAAGTATCCCCACGAATATTACTTGCCGGAGCATGTCACCGACAATGAAAAGACGATCACGAACATGACCATCAAGGTTATCTACAACGGGAAGCCCACCTATTACACGATGCATGTCGGCGAGCTCGCGCAGACGACAATTCCACCGTTGCGTGCCGTGAGACGAAACCGTTGTTATAACTATTACTTGACAATCCAGGGAACAGGGTCGGCGGTGGCGACGCGCACCATAGACGGGGTACAAGACCCGACGTTCATGAATGTCCAGTGCGAGCGACTGGAAATAGAGTAAGCAATACCCCGGGAAACGGCAAGTATTACGCGACTTGCCGGCAAATGTTGTAAAACGGCCAGCAAATATTGCAAGGTTTGCTAGCAAGTCTTGTAAAACGGCTAGCAAGTTTTGTAAAAAAGCTGGCCAACATGACAAGACTTGCCGGCAATCTCTTGCCGGCAAGCCTTCCCGGGACCCCGGGCATGTTACCGCGCGCCTGTCGCGAGTTCTCCTGCCATCCCGCGCGCGTTCCTTCCTCGTCCCCTCGCGTTACTTGTAAACCTTGACGGGTAACTCTCCGCGTCGCGCCATCAAGATATTAGTGACCAGCGCACGCATCTCGTCCTCCCCCGGGTAAACGGCGACGGGCGCGACAAAAGAGACCATCTCCCGCACTCCCTCGACGAGATCCGGGTTATACGCGATCCCTCCCGTGAGCAATATCGCGTCGACACGTCCCTTCAGGACGGCGGACATCTCGCCAATAGCCTTCCCCACCTGGTAAATCATCGCGTCCTGCACGAGTTTGAAGCGTGCATCCTCGAGCGCTCTTTTCTCCACCGTGTAGGCGTCATTCGTTCCCAGGTAGGCGACCAGCCCTCCCTCGCCCGTGATAAACCTCCGGATCTCCTCCCGCGTCCTCGTCCCGCTGAAACAGAGATCGACGAGTTGCCCGGCAGGCAACGTCCCGGAACGTTCGGGAGAAAAAGGCCCCTCGCCGTCGAGCGCGTTATTCACGTCCACCACGCGCCCGGCGCGGTGTGCTGCCACGGATACCCCGCCGCCAAGGTGTGCCACGACGAGATTCATCTCCTCGTACCTCCTCCCCGTTTCCCTCGCGTGCAGGCGGGCGATGGCCTTTTGGTTCAAGGCATGAAAGATAGAAGCCCGTTGGAAAGCAGGATGACCGGAGAAGCGCGCGACATCCTGCAACTCATCGACCACGACGGGATCGACGATATATGCCTTCACCTCCCCGGGCAACGAGCGAGCGATATCGCTAGCGATCAGGCCGCCCAGGTTAGAGGCGTGCTCCCCCATCGGGGGATTCCGGAGATCCTCGAGCAACGCGTCGTTGACCTCGTACACGCCCGACTCGATGGGCTTCACCAGCCCCCCCCGCCCGACGATCGCGTCCAGTGACCGCGTTTCCTGCCCCGCGGCGGCCAGCTCCTGGAGGACAATCTCCTTCCGGAATGTAAATTGCGAGGCGATCGTTCTAAAGGCGGCGATCTCGCTGGCAGGGTGCTTGATGTTCTTGATAAATCGTTCCTCTTCCCCGTCATAGACGGCGATCTTCGTCGAGGTGGAGCCGGGATTAATGGCCAGGACTCTTGATGACATGTGATTTGTTTTCACGGCATACATGATTAATTGATTGTTTTAACGCCGCGAAATTTATAAATCGCGAGCAGAAAACCAAGATTGTCTTTAGATTTCGAAGGGAACGGGCGCGGGAGAGGCATCATCCGCGAGATATTCCCGCGACCGGTACAAGTCGCGCTGGTAAACGGGGTCGAAGAGATCGCGATCCGGCCATTCCTCCACGCGACCGATCGCTTGCTTCACCATATCATTGATCTTGTAGGGGAAGCGCGCCCCCGTCCAGTTGCTCGTGTTCGTGATAAAGACCCAGCAAGTCCCGTCGCGCTCTCGTTTCATGATGGCACTCGTCCCGGCGAGCGTGCCCGTGCGCCACCACTCGCCATTCTCCCCGGCCCGCGTCCAACCGATAGGCAGCGCACCCGCGCGATAACCGGTCATGGTCTCGATACTCCCCGGCGACAGCACGTCCGGGAACGACGGGTCGCCATCAATGGCCAGCAGCAGCCGCGCGAGCTCTGTCGGGGAAGCCACCCATCCCCCGGCGCCGCGCAGCTCCTCGATATTATTCCCCCCGTCGCTCCCGAACACGAGCAGTGGCTCGCCCGTGCACGCCGGCACTTTCCGCGCGTCGTCCGGCTCGTAATACTTCACCTCGTTCGGGTAGCGATCACTGGCGAGATTTCGCCCCAGGTGCATGTCCACACACCCGGCCGGCAGGAGGATGTTCTCCCGGATAAATTCCTCGTACTCCATCCCGCTGACCTTCTCGATCACGCGCGTGAGGATACCGTACCCGACATTCGAGTAGCTCGAGCTACTGCCCGGCGAGAAGCCCAGCCGCCGCGAGAGGGCGTAACGGATGATCGTGTTCAGGTCGGCAGGGGGCTCCTCGTTCATCTCCCTGGCCACCCTGACTGGATTAAACATCGGGTCGGCACCGCGGGAAGAGAACCCGCCCTGGTGGCGCAATAAATGCTCGACGGTAACGCACGCGATCCTCGGGTCGGCATGGCGAGAGAAGAGCGAGTCATCCAGTATCCCGCCACGCCCGAACACGGTGCTCTCGAGCGATAAGCGCCCCTCCTCCACGAGCCTCATGACTCCCGCGGCAGTAATCAGCTTCGAGATCGACGCAACGCGAAAGATATGATTCACGTCCATTGCGACGCCCCCCTCCTTGTCCGCGTGCCCGTAACCCTTGCTATACGCGAGCTTCCCCCCGCGCGTGATCGCGAGCGACGCCCCGACGATGTCCCACCGTTTCATGAACCGCGTCACGGTCTCGTCCAGCTCTCGCGTCTCGTCGAGATCCGAACACCAGTTTTGAATCATGTCGTGAACGGGAACGTGGCCCTCGCCGGGCCTGTCGACACCTTCTTCATGCCATCCCGGCTCGCGGGGCGCTTCCCGCACGGGCAGCAGCACGACAAGGGCGATAATCAAAGTGCTATACTTGTATATTCTCTTCATGCATTTCTCGTTAAAAATAGGGCAGGGTGTATCCACGGGGGCTTACGCGTGCAATGCTAATAAAAAAATTAACGCGATCCAACAACCAGCGCCTGGTAACGGGCCATGACCTGCCGCAAGAGCGGGTCGCGCGCATCAAGCACCGTGTCATTGATCTGGCGAACGGGTAGCACCAGCGTCGAGGTCCCCGTCAGGAATGCCGCCTGCACGCTCCCCACGTCGGCAAGGGCAATACACTCCTCCACGACGGTTATGCCACCCCGCGCGCACTCCTCGAGTACCCGTTTACGCGTCGTCCCCGGTAACACGCGGGGCACGGGAGCGGTATATAGCTTGCCACCGCGCGCGAAAAACACGTTCGAGCGAGATCCCTCCGTGATATATCCCTCCCCGTCCACGAGCAGTACCTCCCGGGCCCCGTGCTCGCGCGTCAAGCGATCGGCCATGCTCCTCAGCCCCGGGTTGATATACTTCACCTCCGCGTTCTCCCGCGCCGCCTCCAGCGTGATCACCTTCACCCCATCCCGGTAATCCGCCTCACCCGGGTAATCATGCGGCACGCGGTACGCGTACTCTTCTACCCGGTCTCCCGCGTTTCCACCGGGCGCGTGGAGCACGTACTTGATATTCCCCTCCTTGATCCCCTCCAGCCGGATTAATCGCTCGAGCTGACCAGCTACCAGGCCCGGCGATACGCGAAACGCGCGACCAGACTTCCGCGCCGAGTTCTCGAGCCGCGCGATATTGTCCCCCGGGAACAATAATCGGCCATCGAACACGCGGAATACCTCGTACAGGCTAAAACCCTCGAGAAAACGATCCTCCGAAAACGCGCCCCGCGGCGCGAGCTTCCCGTCATGCAGGACAAACGTGTATATCATGCGTGAAATATTAAAGTTTACCGTCTTTACCGGGGCGAAATTACAAGATAAAAACCGTACGACACCCGCCAACAGGAAATTTAAAGCCATCACTCCTCCCGTTTCTCACGCCCCCTTTGCGCGACGTCAAATTAATCAGTACTTTCGTCCCCGGCAGCCGCCCGATAACACGCAACAAATCGCCCGGGCTACTACCAGAGTAATCATTTAATAAAATATACATGAAACCAACCCACATCGAACACGTCGGCATCGCCGTTGCAAGCCTCCAGGAGGCAATCCCCTTCTACGAGAAGGTACTCGGGCTCACCTGTTACGCCATCGAGGAAGTAAAAGACCAGAAAGTAAAGACCGCCTTTTTCCAGGTCGGACAAACAAAAATCGAGCTGCTCGAGTCTACCGACCCGGAAGGCCCTATCGGCAAGTTCGTCGAGAAAACCGGGGGAGGAATGCATCACATCGCCTTCGCCGTCGACAACGTACAAGTGGCTCTCGAACAGGCCGCCGACGCCGGCTGCCAGCTGATCGACAAGACCCCGCGCGACGGCGCCGAGGGCCTGCGCATCGCTTTCCTACACCCGAAATCTACCTGCCGGGTACTCACCGAATTATGCGGGAAACAGTAAACTAAAACCTTCCCGGGGAGACCTCCACCCGTCGCCCCGGGACAATTAAACCATACCCATGACACGAGGTTTCGCGAGCGACAACTGCTCCGGCGCGCTACCGGAAGTACTGGCGGCCATCCAACAAGCCGCTAACGGACACCAGCCTTCTTACGGCGACGACGACTATACCCGACAGGCAATAACCGCCTTCCAGCAGCTTTTCGACACCGACGTCGCCCCCTTCTTCGTCTATAACGGCACCGGGGCTAACCTCCTCGGCATCTCCGCCATCACCCGCCCGCATAACGCCGTCATCTGCGCCGAAACCGCGCACCTACACGTCGACGAGTGCGGCGCTGTCGAGCGATTCGCCGGGTGCAAGGTGCTCACCATCCCTACCTTTAACGGGAAACTCGAACCCGGCTTCATCCGGAATCACCTCCGGGGCTTCGGCGACCAGCATCACGTCCAGCCGCGCGTGATCTCTATCTCCCAATCCACCGAGCTGGGAACGGTCTATACCCCCGCCGAGATCAAGGCGATCAGCGATCTGGCTCGCGAGCACGACATGCTCGTCCACGTCGACGGAGCGCGACTGGCCAATGCCATCGCCTACCTCGGGGTGTCCCCGGCTACCGTTATCCGCGACGCCGGCGTCGACGTCCTTTCATTCGGCGGGACGAAGAACGGCATGATCTTCGGTGAAGCTGTCATTTTCCTCAACCCCTCGCTCGCCGCGGAGGTCATGTACACGCGCAAGCAAATGACCCAGTTGCACTCCAAGAGCCGCTTCATATCCGCGCAGTTCCTGGCACTCCTCGAGGATAATTTGTGGCTACGCGCCGCCAGTCACGCCAACGACATGGCGCGCCTGCTCGCCCGTGAAGCCGCCCGCGTCCCCGGCGTAACCATCACGCAAGAGGTTCAATCTAACGAGGTTTTCGCCATCATCCCCGGCGAGATCATCGAACCGCTCCGCCGCGATTACTTCTTTCACGTCTGGGACGAGGACGCCCGCGAGGTCCGCTGGGTGTGCTCCTTCGACACCACCGAGGAAGACGTTATCGAGTTTACTTCCCTCCTGCGGTCGCTCGTCGATTGATGCGCCGCGTCTCCCCTCCCCTCTTTTTCACTCTTTTATTGTCTCCCGGGGATAACCCCGGGGGAAAGGATGTCGGCGACAATGCCGACGAGAAACGACGGGAAGGGGAGCGTTATAATAAGGCGTGATCCCTGTAAAAGCGATGATGGCGGTGAGACTACTCGAGGTACGTGTAACCGTACAGCCCGGAGCGATAATTGGAGAGAAACTCGCGTCCTTCCTCGGCCGAGATGATACCCTTCTTCACTGACCCGGTGACCCATACCTCCACGACGCGCGCCATTTTCTTGGGAGAAAACTGCACGTACTCGAGCACGTCGGCGACAGTCTCGCCCTCGATGATCTTGTCGATCACGTAATCGTCTCCCTTCACCTTAATATGCACGGCGTTGGTATCACCGAAAAGGTTATGCAAGTCGCCAAGGATCTCCTGGTAAGCGCCGACGAGAAAGACGCCGAGGTAATACGGTTCCTTGCCGTTCAACTCGTGCACGGGCAGGTGATAAGAGAAGTTCCGTGTAGATATGAAATTATCAATCTTGCCGTCGGAGTCGCAGGTAATATCCTGTAACGTGGCCGTTTGCGCGGGCTGCTCGGAGAGGCGCGAGATGGGAACGACGGGGAAGATCTGGTCGATGGCCCAGGAGTCCGGCAAGGACTGGAAGAGCGAGAAGTTGCAGAAATATTTATCGGGCAACAACTTCGCGATTTTCTTTAGTTCCTCCGGCGCGTGCTTGATATTCTTGACCATTCCGTAGACCTCGCGGGCGATTGTCCAGAAGAGGCGTTCGACCCGCGCGCGCGTGACCAGGTCGACCAGGCCGAGATTAAAGAGGCCGAGGGCGTCCTCGCGGATCTGTAGGGCGTCGTGCCATGTTTCCAGCAGTCGCGGTTGGGTGATTCCCTCTTCCCAGAGTCCGTACAGCTCCTTGACGAGCTCGTGCGCGTTGTCGTCCAGCGTCTCGTCCTCCTTGCAAACGGGTAGGCTGGTGCTGGCCAGGGCCTCGATGACCAGGACAGAGTGATGCGCGGTGAGTGATCGCCCGGACTCGGTGATGATGTCCGGTTGCTTCATGTCGTTCTTCTCGCAGGCGTCGACGAGTAGCGAGACGGCGTCGTTAACGTACTCCTGTATAGAGTAGTTCATGCTGTTGCTGCTGTTGGCGGAGCGTGTACCGTCGTAATCGACCCCGAGGCCGCCACCGATGTCGACGAATGCGATGTCGTAGCCGGCGCGTTGCAGCTGGATGTAGAACTGGCAGGCTTCCTTGAGGGCCGTTTTCACGCGTCGTATGTTCGTGACCTGGCTGCCGATGTGGAAATGGATTAGCTTCAGGCAGCTTCCCATCTTGTTCTTCTCGAGCAGTTCCAGTGCCTCGAGTAGCTCGCTGGAGTTTAAACCGAACTTGCTAACGTCTCCGCCGGACTCTTCCCATTTCCCGCTGCCGGAGCTGGCGAGCTTGATACGGATACCCATGTTGGGACGGATTTTCAACTTCTTGGAGAGGGAGGCAATGACGCGTAACTCGTTTAGTTTTTCCACGACGAGGTAGATGTTTCTCCCCATCTTTTGGGCGAGGAGGGCCAGCTCGATGTAATTCTCGTCCTTGTAGCCGTTGCAAATGATCATCGCGTCGTCGTCAATATCAATGGAAAGGATCGCATGTAGCTCGGGTTTTGATCCTGCTTCCAGGCCAATATTGTACTTGGTTCCGCTGTTGACGATCTCCTCGACGACTGGCCGCATCTGGTTGACCTTGATGGGGTAGATGATAAAGTTTTTCCCCTTGTAGCCATACTCGGTGGCGGCAGACTCGAAACAGTTAGAGAGCTTCTCGATCCGGTTGTCGAGGATGTCGGGGAAGCGTAACAGCAGCGGGGCCGACACGTCGCGCACTTGTAATTCCTCCATTAGCTCCTTTAAATCGATGGTGGCCCCTCCCTGCCTGGGGGTCACGGTGACATGTCCCTTCTCGTTAATCGAGAAATAATTCAGGCCCCAGCCCTTGATATTGTACAACTCTGCCGAATCGTCGATGCTCCATTTTCTCATTTCGCGTGATTTTTATTTTCCACCGCGAAACTATACATATTCCCAAGACTAACAACAGGAGGGAGGAGTTTTCCGCGATTCCAGGGAGGAGAGAACGCGAGAAGGGAGTGTTAACACCTTTTTTATGTTTACCTTTGTCGCGCGGCAAACTCGCTTAATATAGAACCATGAATGAAGATAATATTTTATTACTACACGCGGCGATTGCCTCTGTCCCCGGGCTGAATCGTCACGCGTACTTGCCCGTGATCGAGCGATGCGGGGGGGTAGAGGGATTCTTCCAGGAGACGGGACGGGGGATAATGGCATTGTACGGGGAGTACGGCGTGGAACCCGTGACACTCGCGCGGGAAGAGTGGAGGCGACAAGGGGAAAAGGAGCTGAATTTCATGCAACGGGAGGATGTCCGCTGTGCCTATATCACGTCGCCCCGCTACCCTCGCGCGCTGAAATATTGCGCGGACGCCCCGCTGGTGCTTTTCTACAAGGGGACGATGGAGGACACGAGTAGCAAGACACTCGCCATCGTCGGGGCGCGCAAGGCCTCGGAACGCTATAAGGCGTGCGTGGAAACGATTATCAAGCAGATCGCG
>JAITJA010000123.1 GCA_031279175.1 Odoribacteraceae bacterium | reverse complement strand
TTTTCATCTCCCTGGCGGTTAGATGATGGTTAGCGAGAGAGCGCCGACCGGGCATGCTCGCGCGCATTTCCCGCAGTACTTGCAGTTGTCGATGGCGACGACTACCGGCCGGGGCCCTTCTTCCCGGCGCGTCACGCCCAGCACGCGCCGGCGGCAGCGACGCGCGCACCGCAGGCAACCGGTGCATGATTGTTGGTTTATTTCCAGGGACGCGCCCCGCGCGATTCTTGTGAACATGTCTATTCGTTTAATTGGTTTCTATCCTTAAGACGAGCGACGGGGGAATATATTGCGTCGCGCGGGCAAAAAAACGCGGGACGGTGGCGGCATGACCTTCGCGAGCGGCACGGTTTCACTGGGCAAGTGCCATTTTCCCGCCGGCTGGCGAGAAAATGGCAACCGCGGTGAAAAAGGCCCCGCCAGCTGGCGGGAAGAAATTCACCCGGGTGGAAAGTTTCCCGCCAGCTGGCGGGAAAATAGTAACGCGAGGGGGAAGAGCCGACAACATCAGGTATAAACAGTATTACAATAGTTCTTCAACTTTTTGACTTACCCCTGTCACTCCCGTCGCGTCCGGCCAGTTCACGGGCCTGCCCGCGCACGAGCTGGCAGGGGGAAACAATTCCCCCCTGCTCGCGTGTCGGGCAGGGGGGAGGGTTAACGGCGGGTTTCTTCCCAGACGAGGGTGATTTTGAAATCGAAATTTCCCAGGTCGTTAGGGTCGTCGGCCAAGTCGGAGGACTGGATGTAAAACGCTACTTGACCGGGCGCGACGTCAAAACTGATAGTTCGCGTGTACGAGCGATTCTGGTAGGGTATACTCTGCACGAAAGGGAGCGACTTCAGCACCTCGTACTCCCCGTTCGCGTCCTGCTCGAGGATAAACACCCCTCCCAGCACCGTCCCTTTCTCGTAAATCCCCTGGCTCAGCTCCGGGAAATCGACAATACGCTCGTAACGCTTGTAAGAAGCGTTCCACTTCCAGTCGCGCTGTGCCACCGGGAAAAATCTTGTCTCGATCTCGGTGCTATTCTCGATAGTACACCCGGCCATACCCGCCGCGAGGGCGAGAAACAGGCATTGTTTAATCCATTTACTTTTCATCTTCGGTTAATTTGGGTTTTTGACTGGTCAAATCTACATGTTTACCGGCACGAATCCAACGCGTACCGCGAAAAAATACGCGGTGGCGAAAAAAAAACCGGGCCGGGACAGGGGACGTCACCCCGTTTGCCCGGCCCGGCCTGGTCGCGTCACCAGATCGCCGCCCGTTGCCCTTCCGGCAAGAAGAGGGGCGAGCCGGCAGTGACGCGGAAAGCCTCGTACCACGCGTTAACGTGCGGGAGCGTCCCGTTGACGCGCCATCTCCCGAGCGAATGTGGGTCGGAACGAGTCAACACGCGCACCTGCTCGTCGCGGATATTCGACGCCCACAACGCGGAGTAGGCGAGGAAGAAACGTTGCGCTGGAGAGAAGCCCTCCTTGTCTTCCAGCGGTCGCGCGTTCATGGCGTTTTGCAAGGCGGTGTAGGCGACCTGTATCCCGCCGAGGTCGGCGATATTCTCGCCGAGAGTCAGCTCCCCGTTCGCGTTCAGCCCTGGCAACACCTCGATCGCGTTGAAATGATCGACGAGCACCCGCGCGCGTTCCTCGAAACGGGCGTCGTCGTCGGCGCTCCACCAGTCTTTCAGGTTGCCGTTCTTGTCGAACTGTCGTCCCTGGTCGTCGAAGCCGTGAGTCATCTCGTGCCCGATCACGACGCCGATAGCGCCATAATTAAAGGCGTCGTCGGCCTGCATGTCGAAGAACGGGTACTGGAGGATGCCGGCGGGGAAACAGATTTCGTTCGTCGTCGGGTTATAATAGGCGTTCACCGTCTGCGGGGTCATCAGCCACTCCTCCTTGTCCACCGGTTTCCCGGCCTTCGAGAGCATGTAATCATACTCGAAGGCGTTTGCCCGGGCGATATTCTCCCAGTAGGAATCGCGCTTGATCTCGAGCGCGGAGTAATCCCTCCACGCGTCGGGATAACCGACCTTCACGCGGATCGCGTCCAGCTTTTCCAGCGCCTTTCCCTTGGTCTCGTCGCTCATCCATCCCAGGCCCTTGATCCTCGCGGCGAGGGACTCCCGCAGGTTTTGTACCAGCGCGACCATCCGTTCCTTTGCCGCTGCCGGGAAATATTTCTCGACGTACAGCTGCCCGACGATCTCCCCCAGGAGATTATCGACGGTAGAGACGGAACGCTTCCAGCGGGGCTGCTGCTCGAGCTTCCCGGAGAGCGTCTTCCCGTAGAAATCAAAGTTCTTGGCGCTGATCTCGTCGCTCAGGTATGCCGCTGCCGCGTCAATCACCTTCCATCGCAGGTAGGATTTCTGCATTTCCAGGCTGGTCTCGCCGAGGATCGCGGCGCACTCGCGGAGCACCCCCGGTTGGCCCGCGTTCAACTCCTGTAGGCCGGGCAGGCCCAGCGCGGAGAAATAGCTCGACCAGTCGATTCCCGGCGCTTCCCGTTGCAGTTCCGCCACGGTCATCTTGTTATAATTCGCCCTCGGGTCGCGCAACTCCGCGGCGCTCCGGAAGGCCGTTGCCAGGCGGGTCTCGATATGCATCACGTCGCTGGTGGCCCTTTTTGCCTCCTTCCTGGTGAAGCCGGCCAGGCGGAACATCCCGGCGACGTGCTCCCGGAAAGCCTCCCGTATCTTCACCGCGTGGGCGTCCTGGTCGAGGTAATACTCTCGTTCCCCGAGACTCAGTCCGTCCTGGTAGGTGTTCGCGATATTCATCTCGCTGTTCCCGGCGTCCGCCCCGATGTAGAGGCTGAAGTAGGGAGCAAAACCCGCGCGCCGCGCCCGGGCCACGAACGCGGGCAGCTCTTTTTTATCGCGTAACGCGGCGATCTCTTCCAGCGCGGCCCGGATCGGGGAGAACCCCTCCCGGTTCAGTTTCGCGCTGTCCATCGCCACGGAATAAAGGTCGCCGACCTTCCGCGCTGCCGTGCCGTCGGGCGATTCCTTGGCCGCCATCTCCTCGATTAGCGCCTTGAGCCGCCCGCGGTTGTCCTCGGCCAGCTGGTCAAACGACCCGAAGCGGGAATATTCCCCGACGAGCGGGTGCTTTTCCATCCACCCCCCGCAGGCGTACCGGTAGAAGTCGGCCCCCGGTAAGGCTGTCGTGTCCAGGTTCGAGAGGATGATGCCGCTTGTCGACTCGTCCTTTTTCCCGATCCACCCGATCATCATCATCGCGATGCATGAAATACAAACTCTCTTTTTCATCATGATCTTCTCTTTTTAGTCATATACCTTATTATATACCTCCCGGGAAAGGCCGCCCCGAAGGCTTCCCGTCCCGTCGGGTAGGCCGCGAATGTACGATTTTCTCCGTCGGTAGTTGTGATGGCGGGCTTTTCGGGGAGCTGCACGGTTGCTGCCGCCGGGCGCGACGGGTGACTTTTCCCATTTTTTTCGTGTCGAAACGGGGGGAATAATAAAAACTTCGTACCTTCGCTGGCGTTTTTTAAATACACGACCCTCATGCGTTTCGATATATTAACCGTGTTACCCGACCTGCTGGATAGCCCGTTGAATCACTCGATCATCAAGCGAGCGAGAGATAATGGCGTGGCGGAAGTGCACGTGCACGATATACGCGACTGGTCGGTAGATAAACACCGGAAAGTAGACGATTACCCCTTCGGGGGAGACGCCGGGATGGTGATGCAGGTGCAACCCGTGCACGACGCGATACGCTTCCTGTGCTCCCAGCGACACTATGACGAGATTATTTATACCTCGCCGGACGGGGAACGGTTCTCGCAAAAGATGGCCAACGCGTTCTCGCTAAAAGAAAACATCCTCCTCCTCTGCGGTCATTACAAGGGCGTCGACCACCGGGTGCGAGAACACCTGGTCACGCGGGAGGTCTCCATCGGCGATTACGTCCTGACGGGCGGGGAGCTGGCGGCCTGCGTGATTTGCGACGCGGTCATCCGCTTGTTGCCGGGGGGAATGGGCGACGAGACTTCCGCGCTGACCGATTCGTTCCAGGACAACCTCCTGGCGCCGCCCGTCTACACGCGCCCGTCCGAGTTCAACGGCTGGCGCGTGCCCGACGTGCTTCTCTCCGGGAATCACGCCCTGATCACCGAATGGCAGGAACGCGAGGCGTACGAACGCACGCGCCGCCTGCGCCCGGAATTACTCGATGAATGAACCTTATATTATAGAAATTTAATCACTATACTTATGTCACAAGAGAACAAATTAAAAGGGCTGATCGACCTCCGGGTCCAGGCCAAACAAGGAGGAGGAGAAAAACGCGTCGCCTCGCAACATGCCAAGGGCAAGCTGACGGCCCGCGAACGTATCGAGTTACTGCTGGACGAGGGCAGTTTCGAGGAATTTGACATGTTCGTCACCCACGGCTCGCACGACTTCGGGCTGGAAAAAGAGAGCTACCTCGGCGATGGCGTGGTGACCGGGTACGGCACTATCGATGGTCGCCTCGTGTACCTCTACTCGCAAGACTTCACCGTGTTTGGCGGCTCGCTCTCCGAGGCCTTCGCGCGGAAGATCTGCAAGGTAATGGACCAGGCCATGAAGGTTGGCGCGCCGGTTATCGGGCTGAACGACTCCGGCGGCGCGCGTATACAGGAGGGGGTCAAGAGCCTCGCCGGGTACGCCGAGATTTTCCAGCGCAACATCATGGCGTCGGGAGTGATCCCGCAGATCTCCGCGATCTTCGGCCCGTGTGCCGGTGGCGCGGTCTACTCGCCGGCACTGACAGACTTCATCATGATGTCGCGGGAGAACAGCTACATGTTCGTCACCGGTCCGAAAGTGGTGAAGACCGTGACCAACGAGGTGGTGACCGACGCGGAGCTGGGCGGGGCCATGGTGCACGCCTCGAAATCGGGCGTCACGCACTTCGTCGCCGAGAGCGAGCAGGAGGGGATACAACTCATCCGCAAGCTGCTGAGCTTCCTGCCGTCAAACAACCTGGAGGAGCCGCCACTCGTGGCCTGCATCGACCCCGTCGACCGGCTGGAGGACGCGCTGAACGAGATCATCCCGGATAACCCGAACAAGCCGTATGACGTGAAAGACGTGATCCACGCGATCGTCGACAATAACGAGTTCATGGAAGTACACAGGCATTTCGCCGCCAACCTCGTGGTCGGTTTCGCGCGATTCAACGGGGTAGCCGTGGGGATCGTGGCCAACCAGCCGAAGTATCTTGCCGGGGTGCTCGACATCAACGCCTCGCGCAAGGGCGCGCGCTTCGTGCGTTTCTGTGACTGCTTCAATATCCCCATCGTGACGCTGGTAGACGTGCCGGGATTCCTCCCGGGGACGGCACAGGAATACGGCGGGATCATCATCCACGGGGCGAAATTCCTCTTCGCGTACGGCGAGGCCACCGTCCCGAAGGTAACCGTCACCCTGCGCAAGTCCTACGGCGGCGCGCACGACGTGATGAGCTGCAAACAACTGCGCGGCGACATCAATTACGCGTGGCCTTCCGCCGAGATCGCCGTCATGGGCGCTAGCGGGGCAACCGAGGTGCTCCACGGGAGACAACTGAAAGGAATCGAGAACCCGGAAGAACGGGCCGCCGTCGTCAAGGAAAAGGAAAACGAGTATACCGAGAAGTTCGCCAACCCGTACGTGGCCGCGCAACACGGTTTCATCGACGACGTGATCGAACCGCGTAACACCCGCTTCCGCGTCATACGGGCCCTGCAAGCGCTCGCCACGAAGAAGGACACGAACCCGCCCAAGAAGCACAGTAACATCCCCCTGTAATCGAGAGAGCGTATGAAAAGAATCTTTATCATGGCGGTCGCGATCGCGGCCGCGGTAATAGCGCGAGGACAGGGCGACGCGGCCCGGCCGGAGAAGGACGCGTATGACCCGCTGGTGCCGCAACTGTTCGCCGTGGACAACAAGAACAACCTCTTCGCGGCCATCAACACCGCGGATAACACGGTTGACCTCGCGCGCGTCAACAACGGGGGGCTGGAGCGCCACGCCTCCTTCCAGGTGGACGTCGTCAAGAAACGACACGACGCGCACCGCATCTACCGCCCCAAGAGCGTGGCCATCTACGAGGGACACGTGGTATTCCTCGCCTCGCACCGCGACAGTTGCTACCTGGCCGTGCTCGACTTCGGGGGGAAGCTGCTCGAGAAACTGTGTTTCGCCGGCGCCGCCAACGCCTTTAGCTATAGTCACGAGGCCAAGAAGCTGTACATCTCCGGGGAAAACCTGACGGGATATGACGTGGCCGAGCTGGACGCCAGCAAAGGCATACAGCACATCGACCTGGAGAACGCCGCCGCGTTGCACTACCGCAAACCGAAGATGGCCGAGCAGATAGCGGACGCCGACCCGGTGGGGATCGGCATGGCGGTAATAGCCATGAGCGTCGTCTTCCTCGGGCTAATATTGCTCTACATCGTGTACAAGAATACCGGGAAAATCCTCTCGCGCGAACGCGTGAAGGAGAAGAAAGCCAAGGCCTCGGACGGTCTACCCGGGAATACCGAGGACCTCGCGCACGTCGCGATCGCGGCAGCCATCCATCTCTACAACGAGGAGTTGCACGACGAGGAAAACACCGTGCTGACGATCAACCGGGTCTGCCGCGCCTACTCCCCGTGGAGCTCCAAGCTTCACGGCCTAAACACCTATTTCAACAAGACTATAATCAAATCCAAGCATGAAAAAATATAAATTTACCATCAACGGGAACAATTACGCGGTTGAAATCAACAGCGTCGAGGAACAACACGTCGAACTGGCGGTGAACGGGACACCTTATTCCGTCGTCGTCGACAGGGAGATCAAGCAAGCGAAAACGCCCAAGTTAATGCGCTCTATCGCCGTCCCCTCCACCGACCAGGGGGCAAACGTGAAAATAGGGGCGAAAACAGGACAGATCAAGGCCCCGCTACCAGGCACGGTGCTCGACATCTTCGTCAAGCAAGGCGACCGGGTCAGCATCGGGCAGAAAGTACTCATGCTCGAGGCCATGAAGATGGAAAACAACATCGAGTCGGACAAGGCCGGGATCGTGACTGAATTGAAGGTGAGCAAGGGAAGCAGCGTGATGGAAGGCGACGTGTTAATCATTATAGGCGAGTAATCATGATAGCACTCCAAGCATCCTCCGGGTTCTTCGACTTCGTGAAAACCCAGATGGTACAGTTCTTCGAGTACACGGCATTCGCAAACTTCACCGTGGGACACGCGGTGATGATCGCGATCGGCCTGGTATTCATCTTCCTTGCCATCACCAAGGAGTACGAACCGCTACTCCTCATCCCCATCGGCTTCGGCATGATCCTCGGCAACATCCCCTTCTACCCCGGCCTGAAAATAGGCATCTACGAGGAAGGAAGCGTGCTGAACATCCTCTACGACGGCGTGCGAAACGGCTGGTATCCACCGCTGATATTCCTCGGCATCGGGGCCATGACCGACTTCTCGGCCTTGATATCCAACCCCAAGCTGGTGCTCATCGGCGCGGCGGCACAGTTCGGCATCTTTGCCGCTTACGGCGTCGCGCTCTGGCTGGGCTTTGACCCTGCCGAGGCCGGCGCGATCAGCATCATTGGCGGGGCAGACGGCCCGACGGCCATCTTCCTTTCCTCGAAGCTGGCGCCTGAGTTGATGGGGGCCATTGCCGTCTCCGCCTACTCCTACATGGCGCTCGTGCCCGTGATCCAGCCGCCGATGATGCGCCTGCTCACCGGCAAGAAAGAGCGCCTCATCCGCATGAAACCACCGCGGCAGATCTCGAAAAAAGAAAAAATCCTCTTCCCGCTCGTGGGGATCATACTCACGTGTTGCATCGTGCCGAGCGGGATGCCGCTGCTGGGGATGCTCTTCTTCGGGAACTTGCTCAAGGAAAGTGGCGTCACCAAGCGCCTTGCCAACACCGCCAGCGGGCCGATGATTGACATCGTCACCATCCTCATCGGCCTTACCGTCGGCGTCTCCACGCAGGCGACCTCCTTCCTTACTCCCAAGTCGATAGGCGTCTTCATCCTGGGCGCCGCCTCGTTCTTCGTGGCCACGGCGGCGGGCGTGCTTTTCGTGAAGCTCTTCAACCTCTTCCTCAAGGAGGGGAACAAGATCAACCCGCTCATCGGGAACGCCGGCGTGTCGGCCGTGCCGGATAGCGCGCGGGTATCCCAGCTCGTCGGGCAAGAATACGACAAGGGTAATCACCTGCTCATGCACGCCATGGGCCCCAACGTGGCCGGCGTCATCGGTAGCGCGGTAGCGGCGGGTATACTCCTGAGCTTCCTCTCCTGACGGGAGGGACGGCGAGGGACGCGAGGGACGCGACCAACGAAACCCCGGTAGGGAAACGAAAGCGGGGAGAGGCACTTGCAAAATGGCAAGCCTGCCTCTCCCCGCGTTTCATATCCCCGGCCGGGGTAATCACTTCTTGTTCGCTTCTCCTGTTATCCCGCGCTCGTGCTGGACGGTAGGATACTTGAAACGCCTTTGTCACCGCGGGGGAAAGGGCCTCGCGAATTCTCGATACTATTTCAATAGTCTAGTGAAAGGGGCTCGCGGATCCGCGACACGGTTTCCCCCACGGGGGAAAGTCTCCCTGGACCGCGGGGAAGGTTTCCCCCCCGCGGGAAAGTCTCCCTGGACCGTGGGGAAGGTT
>JAITJA010000095.1 GCA_031279175.1 Odoribacteraceae bacterium | reverse complement strand
GATACAGGCCGTCGGCGGGGCGACAATCATCGCGCTACTGGTCGCGTACTTTCACGCGCCAG
This sequence comes from Odoribacteraceae bacterium, assembly GCA_031279175.1. GTDB lineage: Bacteria > Bacteroidota > Bacteroidia > Bacteroidales > Marinifilaceae > JAIRKS01. The sequence continues at coordinate 16,149 of JAITJA010000095.1, read as the reverse complement.
CCCTCAACGCCATGCGCCTGGGAATGGAGCCGGCGCGACAACTGGGCGTGAACGCTGGGCGGCACGTCAAGACCCTCTTCCTGCTTGCCTCGTTGCTCACCGGCGCTTGCGTCTCCGTGGCCGGGATGATTGGCTTCGTCGGGTTGATCATCCCCCGCCTGGCGCGCGGCAGCGTCGGTCCGGACTACCGCGTGTTGCTCCCCGCCTCATGCCTGGGCGGCGGCGCGTTCCTCGTCCTGTCGGACATCGTCGCCCGCGTGATTATCGCGCCGCTGGAACTGCCCATCGGCGTGATCACCGGCATCACCGGCGGCGCCATCTTCATCGCCATCGCCCGGTCCAGAAAATAACGACTGCCCATGAAACAAGCGAATGCCATCGAGTTAAACGACCTCCGTTGCGGGTACGACGGGCGAATCATCATCGATATCCCCCGTCTCGCCATCCCGGCGGGAGCGTTCGTCGCCATCATCGGCCCTAACGGTTCGGGGAAAACCACGCTGGCGCGCGCGGCGTCGGGGATCATCTCCCCGTACAGCGGCGCGGTGCTGATCAACGGCGCGGACGCGTCGCGGCTCTCCTACCGCGCCCGCGCCCGCGCGCTGGCCGTCGTCAACCAGGTCGTCGACGCCGGGGAGTTCCCGCTCGAGGATTACGTGCTGATGGGACGGCTACCACACCGGTCGCCGTTACGCCTCTTCGAGACCGCCGGGGAGATCCGGGTCGCGCGGGAAAACACCCGCCTGACCGGTCTAAGGGCCGACTGGAAAACACCCATGAATCAACTCAGCGGCGGCGAACGACAGTTGGCAGCCATCGCCCGCGCGCTCACGCAGCAAGCCGGTATATTATTACTCGACGAGCCAACCGCCCACCTTGACATCGCGCATCAGGTAAAGATCCTCGACCTCGCGCGCCGCCTCAACAGGGACAAGGGGATCACCGTCGCGTTGATTATCCATGACCTGAACCTCGCCAGCGAGTACAGCGACCGGATTATCCTCCTCGACAACGGCGCGGTGCGGGTCGCCGGGAAGCCGGACGAGGTGCTCACCCGCGCGCATGTCGAGAGCGTCTACCGGACGCGGGTCACCATCCTGCCGGGGCCATTCCCCGGGCGGCCACTCGTCTTCCCCGTGCCGGGGGAGGAGCCGCGCGAGAGAGCGCTCTAACGGCAACGCGACAACGCGGCGCGCCCGGGCAGCGCGTCCCGGTTGCCGTACCATCATTATCTATCCAAAATTACTTGCAGTTAACTGTCCCCGGGGAGATTTCACGGGAACGGCGCGGGCGCGGTTGCCCGCGATCAGAAGGGAGGGAAGGCCGCGTCGCGGGCGACTATCGCCGAGCACTCGATCTCGACCAGCCAGCCGGGACGACATACCGGCGCGACCGCGTATATCGTCGGCACGAGCGGCCAGGAGGACGAAATGACATTCCGGACGAGCGGGTAATCCGCGGCGTCGCGCAGGTACACGATCGCGTGGGTAAGATCGGTGAAGGCCGCGCCCCCCTCGCGCAACAACGCGTCGATATTCTGCATCGCGCGGCGAGCCTGCGCGACGACCTGTAACGGGAAGAGCAGCTCTCCATGCTTATCGATACTCGCCGTGCCTGAGATCAAGAGGCGAGCGCGATCACCATGCGCGATCACGGTCCCGCGCTCGAACGTCACGCCATAACGGTCAGCGCGAGAGAGAAAATCACTGGCGCGCAAGTAAGAAAGCTGCCCGGGCAATAACCCCTTCACCGCGTAAGCGTCCACGCACACGAGCGCGCCGGGAAATGGTGATTTCCCCTCGATGCCCGTGCTGGCGATATAGTGCGTGTCGGGAGTGAGGCCGATATCCTCGAAGAACTTCCGGCGCGCCGTCACCATCCCCGCGTACCGGTTGTCGATATCATTGACATGCACCCAGAGCCGGGCTATCTCCCCGGCGAAATGAATACCGCGGGAGCGGGTTTCGTCGTGCAATGCGCGGAAGAGCGTACGCGTTTGCGCCTCCTCGTCGCCGCGCGGGCCGGCGTGCAAGCCAGTATAATAATGGTGCTCGAGCGAGCGGTGCATGATCGTCGCGTTACCGTCGCGCGACACCGTCGCCCCGTCGACATAATACCCCCAGGCGACGGCCCGCTCTCCCCCCGGCAGGTACTGCCCGATAAACGTCTCCGCCGCGGGCCACTCTCCGCCCGGGAAAGGGTAACGATTCACCGGGTCGCCGAGGAAAAAGCGTCTCCACACGGGCGTTGGTCGCCCCTCCTTCACGATAGACGGGAATAACCTCGTCGCCTCGTCAAGCAGCGCCAGCTGCCGGTCGGCGTCCGTTGGCCCCCCGGCCGGGGTAAAGACAACATGATACTCGCCGGCTCCCTCGCCGACATTAAAATAAGAGAACCGAGCCCTGACAGGCAACGTCCCCACGCGCATCGTTCCGTGTTCCATAATTTATCGTTTAAAACCGACGCGAAGGTAAGAGATCGCGGGAAGCTTCACGGCACGCGGGAAAAAAATAACGAACCGCGGGCAGGCGGCAGGGGGCCTTCTCGCTATCTTCGCGAACAATCTATCACGAAAACTGATCACGATGAAAAGACATTACCTCACGCTATCACTACTCGCGCTCTCCCTCCTGCTCTCGACGGCACGCGGCGGGGAGATCGGCGCGCGCGTCCCCGACGGGCACCCCGGAATGTTGCCGGGCGGGCGGGAAATCCTGTCGTTGAACCGCTCCTGGCGCTTTACTCCAGGCCACGAGACGCGGAAAAATGTATACGCGGAAGTCAACTTGCCACATACCTGGAATCAAGACGCGTTAGCCGGGAAGGCCGACTACTACCGCGGCGTCGGGAACTACGAGAAACGTGCGCGCGTGCCGGAGACGTGGCGGGGGAAACGAATATTCCTCCGTTTCAAGGGCGTTAACAGCGTGGCGAACGTCTTTATCAACGGGAAACACGTCGGGGAACACCGCGGGGGATACACCGCCTTCGTCTTCGAGATCACGGGGCGCGTGACGGCCGGAGAGGAGTTCGCGTTGCTGGTACGCGTGAACAACGCCATACAGTTAGACGTGATGCCGCTGGTAGGCGACTTCAACATGTACGGCGGCATCTACCGGGACGTGGAGCTCATCGCCGTGGCGCGGGCACACGTGTCGCTGACCGACCACGCCTCGCCCGGTATCTACGTGACCACGCGGGAGATCTCCGCGCGACAGGCCACCGGCAGCCTGAAAGTGATGGTGACCGGTCCGGCCGGGAAGGTCGTGACGACCAGCGCGCGGGTGAAGGACGCGCGAGGGAACGCGGTATGGAATGGCGAGCGGGAGGTGACGTGCAACGGGGAGATGGTCGCGGTGATGTTCGACGCGGTGGTATCCAACCCGCGACTGTGGCAGGGCCGCGAGGATCCTTACCTGTACACGGTAGAAGTCGCGGTGAGCGACGAGGCGGGAGAGGTCGACCGCGTGCAGGAGCGCTGGGGCGTCCGGGAGTACGCGGTAGACCCCGACCGCGGTTTTTTCCTGAACGGGCGGCGGGTACAGCTGCGCGGCGTGTGTCGCCACCAGGACCGGGCCGAGATTGGTAACGCCCTTTCCCCCGCCCACCACCGCGAGGACATGGAGCTGATCCGCGAGATGGGCGCTAATGCCATTCGCCTGGCACACTACCCGCAGGACCGGCTCGTGCATGACCTTTGCGACCAACTCGGGTTCGTCGTCTGGGCGGAGATCCCCTTCGTCGGTCCGGGCGGGTATCGCGACAAGGGTTTCGTCGACCAACCCTCGTTCCGCTCCAACGGTCGGCAACAATTAACGGAGCTCATCCGGCAGAACTATAACCACCCGTCGATCTGCTTCTGGGGGTTGTTCAACGAGCTAAAGGAGGAGGGCGACAACCCTGTCGAGTACCTGCGGGAGCTGCGGGAGCTGGCCGCGCGGGAAGACCCCTCGCGACGCGTGACGGCAGCCACGAACCAGGGTGGCGAGATCAACCGCGTGACAGATCTCGTCGCGTGGAACCTCTACTTCGGCTGGTACGGCGGGGAGCCATCCTCCATCGGCGCGTGGGCGGACAAGACGCGCGCGGAGTACGCCGGCATCCCCGTTGGCATCAGCGAGTACGGCGCCGGCGCGAGCATCCTGCACCATGAGGAAGCCCTCGCGCGGCCCGCGGCCAATAGCTACTGGCACCCGGAAGGATGGCAGGCCTACTTCCACGAGGAGCACTGGAAGGCCATCGATCAACGTCCCTTCCTGTGGGGCACGTTCATTTGGAACATGTTTGATTTCGGTGCGGCCCACCGGACGGAGGGAGAGATCAACGGGAAAAACGATAAAGGGCTGGTCACGTTCGACAGGAAAGTCAAGAAAGACGCGTTCTACTTCTACAAGGCGAACTGGAACAGCGATGATCCCTTCGTCCACGTTGCCGGGCGGCGGGGCGGGGCGCCTCGACAGGTTAAAGTCTACTCCAACTGCCCCGAGGTAGAACTACTCGTGAACGGTCATTCGCTCGGCAAGCGCCGTGGAGAGCGCGGGATTTTCTCGTGGGAGGAGGTCGCGTTCGTTCCCGGGGAGAACCGCGTGACGGCGCGCGCCCGCGGTGGTCATGAAGACTCCGTCACGTTTTTCGCGGGACATTGATCACCGTCCCGTCCCCAGCACGCGATCGATGGCCGGGGTAATATCACTATTTGATGGCACGAGGATCCCCTCCACGCCGGCGGCTCGCGCGGCTTCCATGTCCCGCTGGCTATCTCCGATCATGAACGAGCGGGCGGGGTCGATATCGAATCGTTCGATGGCCTGCACGAGCATGTATGGCGATGGTTTTCGGCAATGGCACGGCGCGACGCTCTCGTGGTGAGGACAATAATAAACCTTGTCGACGCGCGCCCCTTGTTTTCTCAGCTCGACGCGCATGTAGGCGTGAAGCGTTTCGACGTGGCGCGCCTCGTACATTCCCCTGGCCACCCCCCCCTGGTTGGTGACGACAATCACGAGAAACCCGGCCTCGTTCAGGCGGCGGATGCCGTTGACCACGCCGGGGTTAAACTCGAAATCCTCGAGCCGGTAGACGTAATAATGCTCCTTGTTAGAGTTGATCGTCCCGTCGCGATCAAAAAAGACAGCCTTGTTTCCCATCGTTCAATGCATGATCTTGAACACGAGTTCGCGGAGCAACTCTCCCGGCGGGATTGCCACGCCCGCCGATCCCTTGGCTTTCATGTCGTACTCTCGCAACCAGGCGATGACGCGGGCGCACTTGACCGCCCCGTATCTCGCTGCCCCGTCCGCGTACTCCTTCATGAAATAGGGCGAGACGCCGAGGACGCGCGCCATCTCTACCGGGCTGGCGGCGGCGCGGTGGTGGTAATGATAGGTCAAGAGGTTGCGGAAATAGAAGAAGAGGGCGGCGATGACCGACGTGGGTTCGTTATTCTTCTTGTTGGCGTTCGCGTCGAGATAATTGATGACGCGGTTCACCTTCAAGTGATCCTGCCGGACGATGGCGGAGACTAGCTCGAACGATCCGAACTCCTTGCTGACGCCGACGTGCTCCTCGACGAGCGTTTCCTCGATTTTCTTGTCTCGCGGGAGGAGGATGACCAGCTTGTCCAGCGCGTTGGCAATCCGCGAGAGGTCCGTCCCGAGGCTATCGGCGAGCAGGCGGGCGGCGGCGGGAGAGATCTTGCGGTCGCGCGACTTGCAATATTTCTCGATCCATCCCGGGACCTCGTTGTCGTACAACTTGACCGAGTCGAAGTAGACGCATGCGGGCGAAGCGGCCAGCTTTTTAAAGACGTCCCGCCGCTTGTCCGGTTTTTTTCCCTTGTAGAGGAAGAGCAGGAGGGTGGTGTCTTTCGGTCGCGCGAGGTAGGGGAGGATTTTCTCGAAATCCTTGTCCGCGATATGTTGCGCCTCCCTGACGATCACGACCCTGCGGGGTGAGAGCATCGGGAACTGGCGGGACTCGTCGACGACGCGCGACATGTTGACCTCGTTGCCGTACAAGATGACTTGACTCCATACTTTTTCCTCCCCGGACAGTGCCCGTTTCTCGATCTCGTCGGCGATGTCGTCGATGAAGAAGGGTTCTTCTCCCGAAAGGAAGTAGACGGGGGTGAAGTGCCCCGCGCGTATTTCCGCGATAATTTCCTCGTGTTTCATGGATTCTGTTTTTTTACCCGACGCGAATATACAAAGGTTTCCCAAAGTTGTTTTTCCCCGCCCGGCACGGCTCCCGGGGGGGTGGGAGGGGCAAATGCCGGTCGCGAAACCGTGAAAATCGCGTTAGACAGGCCGTTTGTCTAGTTAGACAGGCGAGATTTCTAATTAGATTTCTCGCTTGTCTAATTAGACAAATGACTTGTCTAATTAGACAGACGGTTTGTCTAATTAGATTTCTCGCTTGTCTAATTAGACAGACGGTTTGTCTAACTAGACAAATGACTTGTCTAACTAGATTTCTCGCTTGTCTAACTAGACAAATGACTTGTCTAACTAGATTTCTCGCTTGTCTAACTAGACAAATGACTTGTCTAATTAGACAAGTCGTCTGTCTAACTAGAAAAGTCGGCCGGGGAAGCCACCCGGGGCAGCGGCGACGGAAATACGCGCGGGATCGGTCGAGAGGCCCGGGGATAGTGCAAGGAATTTGATTACTTTTGCCGCCACACCTGTATGTTATTAAATTACTTTCTCATGATAAAACGATACTGGAAAAGTTTCACGATCTTCTGGGGCATGTTCCTGTTCTTCATAGGCGCGGGCTGCCTTTTTTTCTACCTGATCGCGATCGGGAAACTGGGATTCATGCCCACGTTCGAGGAGCTGGAGAACCCGACGAGCCGTTTCTCCAGCGAGATTTATTCCGCCGACGGGAAACTGATCGGGAAGTACTTCCGCGGCACGGAGAATCGCCGCTACACCGATTACACGGACATCCCCGCGAACGTGCTCGACGCGTTAGTGGCCACGGAGGACGTGCGCTTTCACGGGCACAGTGGCATCGACGCCAGGGGATTACTACGCGTGATCAAGGGTTTGCTCTCCGGGAATAGCTCCAGCGGCGGCGGGAGCACGATTTCGCAGCAACTGGCCAAGATGCTTTTCCCGCGCGACCCGCGACAAGGCGCCGCGGGGCTGGTGTTGCAGAAATTCCGGGAGTGGGTGATCGCCGTGAAACTCGAGCGCAGCTACACGAAAGAGGAGATCATCACGATGTACCTGAATAAATTCGATTTCCTGAACCTTGCCGTCGGCGTCAACTCCGCCGCTCAAGTGTACTTCGGCGTCCCGATCGACTCGCTGCGGGTCGAGCAGTCGGCCATGCTCGTGGGGATGGCCAAGAACCCGTGGCTGTATAACCCGGCCCGCTTCCCGGAACGCGCGTGGGGAAGACGAAACGTGGTGCTGGGACAGATGAAGAAATATGGCATGATCACGGAAAGCGAGCACGACTCGTTGCGCGAGTTGCCGCTGGAGATCAAGTTCCAACGCGAGGATCACAAGGAAGGCACGGGTACTTATTTCCGCGAGCACTTGCGCCTCTACATGACGGCGTCGCGGCCCGTGAAAGGCTCCGCGGCCTATCGCTGGAACAAGGAGCAGTACGGGATCGACTCGCTGGCGTGGGAGAATGACCCGCTGTACGGGTGGTGCAACAAGAACCAGAAGGTGGACGGGAGCGCGTATGATATCTATTCCGACGGGCTGAAGATCTACACGACGATCGACTCGCGGATGCAACAGTACGCCGAGGAGGCCGTTAGGGAACACCTCGGGAATTCCCTGCAACCGGAGTTTAACAAGGAGAACGCGCGGAAGGTAAACGCCCCCTTCGCGAACGAGGTGCCAACGACGCGCGCGGATAGTATCATGAGCCGGGCCATCCAGTCGTCAGAACGCTTCCGCTCGATGCGACGGGCCGGGATCAGCGGGGACTCTATCCGCCGATCGTTCGACGCGCCGACGCGCATGTCGGTGTTTACCTTCCAGGGATTGAAGGACACGGTCATGACCCCGCGGGATTCGCTGAGATATTACAAGTCGATCCTGCGCGCCGCGTTCATGGTGATGGAGCCGCGGAACGGGCACGTGAAGGCGTACGTGGGCGGCGTCGATTTCCACCATTTCATGTATGACATGGTGAGCACCGGACGCCGGCAGGTGGGGTCGACGATCAAACCTATCCTCTACACGCTGGCCATGCAGGAGGGGCTGGAACCCTGCCAGCGGGTGCTGAACGTGCCGCAAACGTTTATCCTGCCCAGCGGCGAGCCGTGGACGCCCCGTAACTCGACGCGAGAACGAGAGGGGGAGATGGTGACGCTCAAGTGGGGGCTGGCGAACTCGGTGAATAATATCTCCGGCTGGGTGCTGAAACAATTTACCCCCGGGGCGGTGGTGCAGATGGCGCGGAAGATGGGGATAACCAGTTACATTCAAGCCGTTCCCTCTATCTACCTCGGCTCTGCCGAGATCACGCTGAAGGAGATGGTGGCGGCCTTCGCGGTGTTCGTCAACAAGGGGGTGTATAACGCCCCGGTGATGGTGACCCGCGTGGAGGACAAGTACGGGAACGTGCTGGCGACCTTCCAGGCGGAGTCGCAGGAGGTGATTACCGACGCGACCGCTTACCTGATGAGCAGCCTGCTGGAGGAGGTGGTAAATAACGGGACGGGGAAACGCTTGCGCTACAAGTATCACCTCCCGAACGCGATGGGAGGCAAAACCGGCACGACGCAAGAGCACTCCGACGGGTGGTTTATCGGTATCACGCCGGCACTCGCGGGCGGGGTGTGGGTCGGCGCGGAAGACCGGGACGTGCATTTCGAGAACCTCTCGAGCGGCCAGGGCGCGAACATGGCACTGCCCGTCTGGGGCCTCTTCATGCAGAAGCTGAACGCCGACGTGTCCATGCACTTCAACCCGCTGGAGTTCGAACGCCCCGCGTCGTTCCCCTACTCGCTGGACTGCGGCGACGAGGAGGAGAACGGGGAGAAAGAAACGATCGAGGAGATCCTTTTTTAATACGCGATCAAATACAAGAATATGAAAGCAAAAACCGTGTTCGTCTGCCGGAACTGCGGGGCGCGCGAGCTGAAATGGGCAGGGAAATGCGCGACATGCGGGGAGTGGAATAGCTTCGAGGAGGAGGTGGAAGTGAAAAATAACGCGCCCGCGAGCATGATCAGCAAGAGTTCTTCGCGCCCGCTGCGCCTTTCCGAGGTGAAAATCAATACCGATGAACGCGTCGACACGGGCGACGGGGAGTTAAATCGCGTGCTGGGCGGCGGGATCGTGCCGGGATCCATGATCTTGCTGGGCGGCGAACCAGGCGTCGGGAAGTCAACGCTGATCCTGCAACTCGCCCTGCAACACCGCCGGGGAAAGGTGCTGTACGTGTCGGGAGAGGAGAGCGTGGCGCAAATCAAGACGCGAGCGCGACGACTGAAACTGGACAATGACGAGTGCTTTTTCCTCTCCGGGAACTCGCTGGAGGCCGTGCTGGAACATGCCGGTGCACTCGGGCCGCGGTTGTTGATCATCGATTCTATCCAAACACTGGCCACCGGGACGGTCGACGCGATCCCGGGAAGTTTGTCGCAAATCAGGGAGTGCACGAATACCCTCCTCCGCTTTTCCAAGGAGAACGCGATTACCACGGTCCTCATCGGGCATATCACCAAGGACGGGCAACTGGCCGGGCCAAAGCTCCTCGAACACATGGTGGACACGGTGCTGCAATTCGAGGGCGACCAGCAGTACATGTATCGTATCCTGCGATCCATGAAGAACCGCTTCGGGGCAACCTCGGAGATCGGGATCTACGAGATGGTGCAAAACGGGCTGAGGCAAGTCCCGAATCCCTCCGCGCTGCTGCTCTCGAATCACGACGAGGAGCTTAGCGGCGTCGCCGTCACCGCTACCGTGGAGGGTATACGCCCCATCCTGCTGGAAGCACAAGCGCTGGTGAGTACCGCCGCCTACGGCACGCCACAACGATCCGCCACGGGGTTCGACACGCGCCGGCTGAACATGTTACTGGCCGTGCTGGAGAAACGCGTGGGCTTCCGCCTCGCCACGAAGGACGTGTTCTTGAATATCGCCGGCGGTATCCGCGTGAATGATCCCGCCCTCGACCTGGGGGTGGTGATGGCCGTGCTCTCTTCTAACGTCGACGTGCCGGTGCCGAAAGGTACGCTCTTCTCCGGGGAGGTCGGGCTGTCCGGGGAGATCCGCGCCGTGGCGCGCCTCGAACAACGACTCTTCGAGGCGGAGAAACTCGGGTTTAAATGCATCTACGCCCCCGCCGGGAATAAAAAAGGGCTGACCAAGAGGCCAACCCGCATCGATGTCAAGTTCGTTTCCAAGATCACCGATATCTGCCAGACACTTTTCGGCTAAAGCGCCTCGACTTTCTTGCTCAATTCCTCGCCGGTGAACGGCAACGACTCCACGTACATCTCAATAACGCGTTGCCGCGCGTCAATCAGGTAGACGCGGGGCGTGTATGCCGATGCAAACTTGTTAAAGATCGCCCGGTCCTCGTCCAGGTAATAGGGCATCGTGAACCGCGCCTCCTCCCAGTACTCCCGCACTACCCCCGCCGTCTCCCCCCGGGAGATCGCCGCGACCACCGCGCCAGGATGATCCTTGAGCAGCGTCCAGGCCGCCTCGATCACCGGGAGCGCCTCGCGACAATCCCCGCACGTGGAGGCAAACAGGACAAGTAGCGTCTTCTTGCCGGCAAGATCGCTCTTGCTTAAAGTCGTCGTCCCGTCGGACGCGGTGAACTCCGGGATCTCGTCGCCTACCTTGACGCGGCTACTTTTCTCGTACGCGTCGCCCTCGTTGCTCTTCACGCACGACAGCGCGCAAGCCAGGAATAACATCAAAACAGTTGCTTTTCTCATGATCATTTGTTTCTATTTCGCGCGACAAATGTAACGATTCCCGTGACTACAGGCGCGAGAATACGTCACGGCGTTTCTCCCGCGAGAGCGATCAACCCATTAAATCATTCGTTTTATTTTTTACGCGCGACATGTTGAATTAAAAATTTTTTTCCATTATTTTTGATGGCGAAATGATTGGGAGAAACTCTCCCCGCAACATCAAACTCAATGTATAACTAAAACAACTTTAAGAATGGAGAAAAACCAAACCAACCGAAACACGTGGCGCAAGGCTTTGCTAGTGCTACTGTGTGTATGTGTTTGTAATGCCCTCGCGTTCGCGCAGGGCATTGTCGTGTCTGGAACAGTAAGCGGTGCCGAAGGCGAGCTGTTACCAGGCGTGCACGTGAGAATCCAGGGGACAACCAGTGGCTCCGTCACCGACAGGGACGGGAAGTACAGCATCACTGTCCCGGGAAGCAGGAGTGTACTGGTCTTCTCGTACATCGGGTACGTGACCCAGGAGATCGAGGTAGGAACTAAAATCCTGCTCAACGTCCAACTCGTCGAAGAGGCAAGAAGCATGGACGAGGTAGTCGTCATCGGGTACGGAACGGCCCGGAAAAAAGACCTCACCGGGTCCATCGTGCAGATTCGCCCCGAAAGGATCGCCGACGAGAATCCCAAAACCGTCCAGGATATCCTCCGGGGAACACCGGGGTTAAGCGTCGGGTACGACCCGTCGGCAAAGGGCGGCGGGTCGATGCAGATCCGCGGACAACGCTCGGTGTACACCTCCGGTGGGCATAACGACCCGCTACTCATCCTCGACGGGATGATGTTCTACGGGGAGTTATCCGAGATCAATCCCGACGACATCAGCCAGATCGACATGTTAAAAGACGCCTCGGCCGCCGCCATCTACGGGGCAAAGGCAGCAAACGGCGTCCTGATCATCACCACCAAGAAGGGGAAGATCGGGCGACCAATCGTGAACATCACCGCCAACCTGGGGGTAACGGCGAAAAGCGCCTACCGGGAGGTCTTTGACGCCGAGGGCTACATGCAGTACCGCGAAGACTGGCAAAAGCGCCTCACGTACGGCGTCAACCCGGCAACGAACCAGTACGAGGCTTACCAGGTGCAAGAGACCCGACCGGGGTACTACGAGCATCCCGACAACCTGTCCAAGTACGGAGTCTCGCTCGCCGACTGGCAGGCTTATACCACCAACGCGGCGGGAGAGTCCGACGCCAGCATCTACGCCAAGCGGCTCGGCCTGACGAATCTCATCCTCGAGAATTATCTCGCCGACCGCACCTATGACTGGTTTGGCAATGTCTTCCGCACCGGTATCAACCGGGACATTAACGCCAGCGTCTCCGGCGCGAGCGAAAGGATGAACTACTACCTCTCCTTCGGCTACCTGGCCAACGAGGGGGCGGTCAAGGGCAACGAGTACAGCTCCGTCCGTTCCAACATCAAGGTAGAGGGGAAAGTCACCGACTGGCTCGAGGTCGGCGCGAACATCAACTTCCAGAGCCGCACGGATGGCGACATACAGGTCGGGCTGGGAACAAACTACTGGGACGACAACGAGATCTGGAACAGCCCCTACGCCTCGCATCACGACGAGGACGGCAACCTGGTCTGGAGGCCGATGGGTGAAGGCCCCATTTACCAGTACAATTACGACTTCAATCGCCAGTACGAGGATCTCGAGAAGGGCTACCTGGTTTTCAACAGCATCTTGAACGCCAAGATCCGCTTGCCATTCGACGTCACGTACACCTTCAACGCCGCCCCGCGCTGGCAATTCTTCCACGACAGGTGGTTCCTCTCAGCGGACCATCCCGCGCGCACGGCGCTCACAGGGAGGGTAAACCGCGAGCAGACTACCCGCTTTGACTGGTCGCTCAACAACACCATCACCTGGGATCACACCTTCGCGGACGTGCACCGGGTCACACTGACGCTCGTGCAAGAGGCGGAGGAACGCCGCTCGTGGACCGACCGCATCGAGGCATACAATATCCTCCCGTCGGACGCCCTCGGCTTCCACAACACCGCCAACGCCGGCAAGTCGGAAAGCAGCTTCAGCTCGACAGACACCCACCAGACGGCTGACGCGTTACTCGCGCGGCTCTTCTACTCCTACGACGGCAAGTACATGCTGACGGCCTCGGTACGTCGAGATGGTTACTCCGCCTTCGGGCAGAACAATCCATACGCCACCTTCCCGTCCGTCGCACTCGGGTGGACATTCACCAACGAAGAGTTCTTCAACTGGAAGCCCATGAGCACCGGCAAGCTACGCGTCTCCTACGGGAAAAACGGAAACCGATCCCTCAGCGATCCATACGTCTCGCTGGCCAACCTCAGCGGCGGAACGGGCTCCATGCAGGGATACGTCAACGCCTCTAACGCCACCTATCTCGTCCGGTACCTGGCAATGGATCGTCTCGCCAACCCCAACTTGCAATGGGAAAAAACCGCCGCATGGAACGTCGGCGTCGACTACGGGTTCTTCAACGACCGCCTCACCGGGAGTCTCGAGTACTACGTCATGAACACCCACGACATGATCATGAGCCAGCGCCTACCGGGATTCTCCGGGTTTAGCTCCATCACCACCAACCTCGGGGAGGTACAAAACAGCGGTTTCGAGCTACTCGTCAACTCGGCAAACATGAAAAAGGAAAACTTCGAGTGGAACACAACCCTCGGCTTCTCATACAACAAAAACGAGATCAAGCACCTCTACTACGAGAACGAGGACGTGATCGATCTCGACGGGAACGTCACCGGATCCAAGGAAATCGACGACAAAACCAATAACTGGTTTATCGGACAGCCCATCGGGGTGATCTGGAACTACCGCGTCGACGGCATCTGGCAAGTCGACGAAATCGACGAGGCCGCGAGGCACGGGCAAAAACCGGGAGACCCGAAGGTCGCCAACATCTACACCGCCGACGACAGGACAAACGCCGACGGAACGATCACGCCCGTGTACAACGACAACGACAGGGAGTTCCTCGGGCAATACTCGCCACCCGTGCACTGGTCGCTACGAAACGACTTCACGCTATGGAAAAACCTCTCCGTGTCCGTGAATATCTACTCTTACATGGGACACAAGTCGCTCGAAACCTATTACCTCAACAACGACAACGGCGGCTCGCGAGTCACCGGCGGGTACAACATCTTCAAGAAGACATACTGGACGCCAGAAAAGCCTTCTGACACTTACGCGCGGCTCGACGCCTCTGGGCCAACGGGAGCTACAGGCGCGGCGCGGCTCCACGACCGCTCGTTCATCCGTCTCGAGAGTATCTCCGTCGGATACACCGTGCCCGCGGAGTGGACGCGCGCCTGGAACATACAGAAAGCGCGACTCTTCGGATCACTACGGAACGTCGCCGCGTGGCAAAAAGACTGGGAGTACGGCGATCCCGAAACCGGCGGACTGGCCACGCGCGTCTTCTCGTTTGGTATCAACATAACCCTCTAACATCTCCGAAACATGAAAAGAATAAACAAACAACTGAACTACGCGCTGGCATGTGCCTGCGCCGCGATACTACTTGGCGCGTGCTCCAGGAGCTTCCTCGAGCCTGACCCGCTCTCGTTCTACGAGCCCACGACCACCTTCAGCTCAGAGTCAGGACTGCAAGCGGCGCTCGCGAACTGCGACAAAAACCTGCGAAACAACTGGACGCATTACAGCGCCAACTCCAACTCCGCGCCCATCGCCACGGAATACGTCTACTCCGAGTTGTCCGTCGCCAGCAAAACGGACGTCAGCAACATCCTCTCAAACATCGACCAGCAGCTGAACCCCATCACCGAGGACCTCGGGCACGAGGGTGGCGACTTCAGGCCGTTCTACTGGACCGAAGGATACAACGGCGTCAAGGGAGCGAACACCATCATCTCTTTCATCGACGCCGTCAAGGGGCTCGACGAACCCACCAAGAACGCCTACCTCGGGAGGGCATACTTCCACCGGGCGTTCCGCTACTACAACCTCGTCTTCCAGTTCGGCGACGTCCCGCTTATCACCAAGATCCTCGAAACACCAAAACAAAACTATCGCTCCACCAAGAAAGAAGCGATCCTCGACATGATCACCGCCGACCTCGAGTTCGCCGTCAAGTGGGTACCCAACCAATCGGAAATGACATACGTCGGGATGGTCAACAAGGGAGCCTGCCGCGTACTGCTCGCCAAATGCTACCTCGCCACCGGGCAATTCCAAAAAGCAAAACTACAAGCAGACACGCTCATCGACCTCTCCGGGTACTCCCTCGTGAAAAATAACTTCGGGAGCTTCATACAAAATTACGCCCCGGAAACATGGCCCGTCACGCGCAACGTCATCTGGGACCTACACCGACCCGAGAATAAACTCATCGCCGCGAACACCGAGGTCATCATGGGCCTACCAAACCGCGGCGCCACCGCCGAGTCGATGATCCCATTCTACACCATGCGCGTCTTCGGGCCCATGTGGAACAACGCCAACATCAAAACACCAGACGGGATGAACGCCGTCAACGACTTCGCCAGGAACAACAGCGCCTACACCACTACCCTCGACTACACCCGGGCCATCGGGCGGGGAATCGGTTGCTATCACCTGACATGGTTCGCCACCCATGAACTCTGGAACGTCAACGGAGCGCACGACGACGGCGACCTGCGACACAGCACCACCACCGGAAACTGGGGCCTCATGGAGAATATCAAGTGCAACAACCGATCGAGCGCCTACTACAACCAGCCCATCAGCCTCAAAAACGGCTACACCATCAGCGCGTCGAACGGAATCTCGGACACCGTCCGCATCTGGTTCGACTGGCCGCATTACAAGTTGTACCTGCACGACGTCGCGGCAGAAGCCAACCAGTCCTCCACGCAATTCAGCGGCGCCACAAACGGCGCGAACGCCGACTGGTACTTGTATCGCCTGGCCGAGGTCTACCTGCTCCGCGCCGAGGCCAAGTTCTACCTCGGAGACGCCACCGCGGCCACTGACGTGAACACCGTCCGCGAACGGGCTCAATGCGCGAGGCTCTACTCTACCGTCAATATCGGCGATATCATGAACGAACGCGCCCGGGAATTGTACCTCGAGGAATGGCGAAACGTCGAACTGACGCGCGTCTCGCGTAGCCTCGCGCTCAGCGGGAAACCTGACGAATGGGGAAACACCTACGACGTGAATACTTACGATAAAC
>JAITJA010000062.1 GCA_031279175.1 Odoribacteraceae bacterium | reverse complement strand
ACTCGTCAAGCGTCATCTCTCGTCGCGTCCCGTCGCCCTCGTCGACGACCAGCGAGCGGGTATCGTCCGCGAGCGGGTTCTCCAGCGTCCCGGGCGGTAACCATCCCGAGGCGTGCGAGAAGAGTAATAGCCCGTAACTCCTCGCCGGGAAGCGGGAGCGGAGGGTCTCGACTACCCGCTTTAGCGTCCCGGGCGCGGCGGAGTTTTCCTCCGCGTATGTCGCGATGGTGTCGAGCAATGGCCACCCCTCCTGCCCCGCGAGGCGCGCGAGGAAACTGCCCCGCGCGGAGGCGTCGTCGCGGTAAATGATCACGGGGACGTCCCGCCGCTGCCAGCCGCCCTGTATCGCGGTGATCTTCGATAGTACCTCGCCGGAAAGATTCGAGTCGCCACCCAGGTAGACGAGTAGCGCGCGGGGAGCAAGGGAGTCCTCGCTGTCGCTGCACGCGAGCAGCAGGAGCGACCACAGGAGTAGAACCGCGCGTGATGTTGTTTTCATGACAAGGGATTTATTTTGTTCGTGCAAAGGTAATAAAACGCCGGGAGGCAGGAGGCGACGGGAAAAGAAAACCCCGGCCATGCCCGGCCGGGGTTGTACGCGATCGTCGCGCGTCTCGTTATAGTTTCGGCCCGGAGGCGACGAGCGCTTTCCCGTGCTCGTTCCCGGTGAACTTGTCGAAGTTCTTCACGAAGCGTCCGGCGAGATCTTTCGCCTTTACTTCCCACTCTGCCGCGCTCGCGTAGGTGTTCCTGGGATCCAGGATGCGCGTGTCCACGCCCGGTAAGGCGGTCGGGACGGCCAGGTTAAAGTAAGGGATCACGGTCTCCGTCGCCTTGTCGATCGATCCGTCGAGGATGGCGTCGATGATCCCGCGGGTGTCCTTGATCGAGATGCGCTTCCCGGAGCCGTTCCAACCGGTATTCACGAGGTAGGCGGTGGCCCCGGTAGCTTCCATTCTCTTGACCAGCTCTTGCCCGTATTTCGTCGGGTGCAGCGAGAGGAAGGCAGCCCCGAAACAAGCCGAGAAGGTGGGCGTCGGCTCGGTGATTCCCCGTTCCGTACCGGCCAACTTGGCGGTAAACCCGCTCAGGAAATAGTACTGCGTCTGTCCCGGCGTTAACCTGGAGACGGGAGGCAACACGCCGAACGCGTCGGCAGTCAGGAAGATCACCTTCTTGGCGTGCCCGGCCTTGGAGACCGGCTTCACGATGTTCCGGATGTGATGGATCGGGTAGGAGACGCGGGTGTTCTCCGTCCGCGAGGCGTCGGCGAAATCGACCTTGCCGTTCTCGGCCACCGTCACGTTCTCCAGCAGCGCGTCGCGCTTGATCGCGTCCCAGATGTCGGGTTCGTTCTCCTTGCTCAGGTTGATGCACTTCGCGTAGCATCCTCCCTCGAAGTTAAAGACCCCGTCGTCGTCCCAGCCGTGCTCGTCGTCACCGATTAACTGGCGCTTGGGATCGGTGGAGAGGGTTGTTTTCCCCGTTCCCGACAGCCCGAAAAAGATTGCCGTGTCGCCGTCCTTCCCGACGTTTGCCGAGCAGTGCATGGACGCGATTCCCTTTAACGGAAGCCAGTAGTTCATGCAGGAGAACATTCCCTTCTTCATCTCCCCCCCGTACCAGGTTCCGCCGATCAACTGGATTTTTTCTGTCAGGTTGAAGACCACGAAGTTCTCGGAGTTCAATCCCCGCTCCTTCCAAGCGGGATCGGTGGTTTTCGACCCGTTTAATACCACGAAATCCGGCTCGCCGAAGCGCGCGAGCTCCTCGGTCGTCGGTCGGATAAACATGTTCGTCACGAAATGCGCTTGCCAGGCCACCTCGCAGATGAAGCGCACCTTCACGCGCGAGTTCTCGTTCGCCCCGCAGAAGGCGTCAACCACGTATAACTTCTTCCCGGAAAGCTCCCGGGCGACAACCCCCTTCAACGCGTCCCAGGTCTCCTTCGAGACGGGCTTGTTGTCATTCTTGTACGCGTCTGAGGTCCACCAGAGGGAATCCTTCGTTGTCTCGTCCATGACGAAATACTTGTCCTTGGGCGATCTTCCCGTGAACTCCCCCGTGAAGACGTTCACCGCCCCGAACTCGGTCAGGAAACCCTTCTCGTAGCCGGTCAACGAAGGATCCGTCTCCTCCTTGAAAAGTTGCTCGTATGAAGGATTGTAGATGATTTCCTTCACATCCTTGATGCCATAAATGGCTAAATTCAAATTGCTCATAATCTATCTTGATTTATTTATACACTCTAAATTATCACGTGCCCGGCGCGGTCACTGTCGCGAGATAGTGCTCGATCAACTCGAAACGGGCGTCTTTCAGGAGCACGGTCTTCTCCTTGTCCAGCAGGTAGAGGGTCGGTATTGCCCTCAGGTTGTACAATTTTTCCCCGCGTAGCGCCAGCTTCTCGTCGTACCCGTTGATCCACTCCCCGGGGATGTTGGGGAGATATTCCTTCCACTCGGAGAGGTCCTCGTCGGGATAGACGGCGACGATCTTGATCCTCCCCTGCCGGGTTAACTCCGCGATGACGGGCGACGCGCATATGTTGTCCCGGAATATCTTGCAGGTGTGGCACCCGGGGTTGTTGAAAAAGATCAGGGTGTAATCCGCCTTGATGTTGTATAACCGCATCTTTTTCCCCGACGCGAGGGTAAGCGAGAAGTCGGTGGCGCGGCTTCCCATCTTGTTTTTGAGGGCCATCTCGAGGCGATGCGCGGCGCGCGCCCTCTCTTCCTCCTCGAAATCGTCGGAGTCGATGGTCATCTCGAGGATGGTAATGTACAGATCCTCGTTCATGAAGGGGGAATTCGGGTCGTAGAGGAATTGTTCGAACAGGCTCGCGAAGTGGTGCAACACGCGTTTCTCCTTCGTCGCTTCCTTCCACGTTTTCTTGACGGAGGCCACGGCTTTTCCCTTGGGGACAGCCCCCAGGACACTGGCGTATACCGAGAAGGCCTCGGTGATCTCCGGTAAGTGAACGAGGGAGGTGTCCGTGAAATTCAGGTTGTCCCAGAAGCGCGCGGCGAGGTATTCGGCTTGCTGCACCTGGTCGGTGTAGGTCATGGGGACGGAGACAGGCTTGAATACCGGGGCGGTTTTAGCCGGGAGGGCTACTTGCTCTTTTTTAGCCTTTTCCTTGCAGGAAACTACCGCGGTTAGCAGGAGTATTATCCCTATCCATTGCCATTTGTTCATGATTTAATTTTGCTTGGTGACTTCGCGAAGATACGTGATTTTTCCTGATTCCGATCAGTGATAGTTTAAACAAGTAGTATGAACACGTTCGCGGTTGCCGGGCGTGTGGGCTGTTCTTCCTTTTCGCTAATCGCTTTGATGTTGTCGCCAATAGGAGGGGAGCCGTACGCCGGGGAATCTAACTACACGTGGGCGTCGAGATACTTTCTTAATCTCCGGAGAGCGTCATACCGGAGACTCTTGATCGCGGGAATCGTGAGCTGGAATAACTTGGCCATCTCTTGCTCTGTCAACCCCGAAAGCCCCATCCGGACGACGCGCGCCTCCATCTCCGGTAACTCCGCGATGGCCTCCCGGAGTATCTGGTTGCTTTCCTCCTCGATCAATAGATTCAAGGCGTGGGGGGAATCCTCTTCCTCCTCCGCGTACTTGCCGTGTCGTTCGGCCTTCCGGTGCTCGTCCCTGATGTAGTTCAGGCTGGCGTGCTTCACCAGCGTGAACAGGTAATTCCCCGTGGAGCTGATTTTTTGATTCCTCTCCCGCTGCTCCCAGTACTTGATGATCGCCTCTTGTACAATGTCTTCTGCCACGGCAGGGGACTTCACGAACCGTACGGCCACGGCGCATAACGCCGCGTAATGCTCGCGTATGACCGACTTCAAAATGGAATAATCTCCTTTCATGCAACTCGTTTCCGTTTTAAGGGCACGAATGTAACCCATTCACGCGGATGAGTCGTTGCCTGATATGTTAATGTATGATATAGTTACGGAAATAGAATTAACCCGTGCGGCAGGCAAACGAGAGCGTATCTTGTTTCTTGTAAGAAATATATCCCGCGTCCCCGTGAATCTCGTGCCGTCGCT
This sequence comes from Odoribacteraceae bacterium, assembly GCA_031279175.1. Lineage (GTDB taxonomy): Bacteria > Bacteroidota > Bacteroidia > Bacteroidales > Marinifilaceae > JAIRKS01. Next base: position 3,890 of record JAITJA010000062.1, on the reverse strand, counting down.
GAAGCCTCGCGAATTAACATTCATTGATCAGCCCACCGCCCCGCGGTGTCTATACCACAAAGAAATAAAACATGGATCACGATAAGGCAAGACGATTAGCTACCGTCATGATTAAAATAAAGTTGCGGAAGGCCTCCCCGGAAGAGCAAGAGATGTTGCTCGCCTGGCTGGACGAACGGGAGGAGAATCGCCGCCTGTACAAGCGAATCATTCGCGGCGAAGGGCTTGGCGATCACTTCTGTCTTGAAAATCACTTTCTCCAGTCGGTAGACCTCGACCAGGTGACGGAGAACATTATCCGGAAGTTGACCCGGCAACGCCGCCCCAACGTCTTCAGGCTGGCAAGGAGGATCGTCGCGGCCGCTTGCCTGGCAGGAGTCGCCGTTGCCTCCTACCTTATTCTTGACGCTCCCGACACGCCTCCCGTGGCGCCCGTGGAGATGCCATCGGGCACTTTCAAGGCAAGCCTGATCTTGCCTTCGGGAGAGCAGGTAAACCTGGAAGAGGCGTTCCCGGACGAGTTGACACTCGCAACAACCCGTTTCTCGAACGATGCCGGGAGGCTGTCGCTGCACGAGCGGGAAACGTCGGGAGAAGAATTACCGGCAGGAACGGAGCTGTGCCGGGTAGTTACCTCGGCCGGAGGGCAATACCACGTGCTGCTGCAAGATGGGACGGAGATCTGGATTAACGCCGCGAGCGAGCTGGAGTTCCCTTCGACCTTCTCGTCTGACCGACGCGTTGTCCGGTTGAGGGGAGAGGCATTCTTCAAGGTAGAGCCGGGCGTACCCTTCATCGTGGAGTCCGGCGGCGTGGAGACCAGGGTGCGAGGCACCTCGTTCAATATCCACGCGTACGAGGAAGACGAGGCAGTCGCCGTGACCCTCCTGACAGGACGAGTAGAGGTGAGCGCCACGGAGAAAACAGTGGAACTGTTGCCGGGGACAACAGCTACCTGGTCGAAAATAACCGGTACGCTAACCAGCAAGAAGGTGTATGCCGAGGATGTTATCTCCTGGCGTGACGGCCTCTTTATATTCACGGGCGAGGAACTGGAGCAGGTAACGCGCACGCTCGCCCGCTGGCACGGCGTCCGGTTTATCTACTCGGACCCGTCCGTGAAACGCCACCTTTTCACCGGCCGGGTGAACATGGAAGAGGCTATCGACAACGTGCTTGAATCAATCACTATCGCCGGCGGCCCACGGTTTCACGTGGCCGGTGACGCGGTATACGTGTCAAAATAAACAACCGGGAACTATCTGAATCATAGCCCCGGTTGCACCCTTTGTAAAAGGAAAAATGTTTAATTTAACACTCGCAAAGTTTATGAGAAAACATGACAAAACAAAATCCAGGCGACCTTTCTTGATTAACGCGTCGCTATTTTGTCGATTATTACTCCCGTGCTGCCTCGTCTTCACGGGATCGCGCCTGGCGGGACAGCCGGAAGAGCAACCGCTAACCGTCGTCTACCGGAACGCGCCGCTGCTAGAGGTATTGAATGACCTGAACCGCCGGAGCGAGAACCGGGTAATGTTCAAGGTGGACGAGGTGACCGCCACACATGCCCCCGTGACGGTCAGCGTGACCGCCGCAACACTGCTGGAAGCCGTGAAGGCTTGCCTGCCGGCCGAGCGATTGACGGCCGTGGAACGAAACGGGATCGTGATCGTAAGCCCGGTGCAGCAGGTCTCGACGCCTATCCTCGTGAAGGGGATCGTGGTGGACGCCAAGGGTATTCCCCTCCCTGGCGTCACGGTGCTCGTCAAGGGCACCACGCTGGGCGTGGCCACGGACAGGGATGGTAAATTCGTCCTGAGCGTGCCGCGCGATCTTACCGGCACCGTGCTGCAATTTTCCTTTATCGGGATGAGAAAACAGGAGGTCATCCCCGACGGCACGGAGCTGCGCGTGGTGATGGAAGAGGAACACATGGAGGTGCAGGAGGTCGTCGTGACCGGTATTTTCACGAAGGCGAAAGAGAGTTACACGGGAGCGGTGACGACCGTCACGGCAAAAGAGTTACAACGGGCAGGCAATCGTAGTCTCCTGTCGTCGCTCCGGAATATCGATCCTTCCTTTAATATCGTCGAGAATATCGAGTTTGGCTCCGATCCGAACAGGCTTCCCGATATCACGATCCGCGGATCGTCGAGCCTCGACGTGACGATGAATGACTTGAAGTCGGATTCCCGGAACGAGGCCAACTTACCCCTCTTTATCCTGGATGGCTTCGAGATCTCGCTGAAACGAATGAATGACCTGGATCAAAATATCGTGGAGAGTATCACCCTCTTGAAGGATGCCAGCGCGACGGCCATGTACGGTACTCGCGGGGCAAACGGCGTGGTCGTCATCACGACCCGTGACCCGGAACCAGGACATTTGCGCCTTACTTACAAGGGAAGTCTGAACGCGGAGGCCCCGGACCTGAGGTCTTATAACCTGATGAATGCACGGGAGAAACTGGCCTACGAGAAGGCCGCCGGCCTGTACGAGTACGTGAGAGCAGATAACGAGCAGGAGCTGATAGAGCTGTACAATTCCCGCCTGCGAGACGCGGAGAGAGGCGTGGATACCTACTGGCTGAAGTATCCCGTGCGCGCGGGCATCGGTAGCGATCATAGCCTGAGGATCGAAGGAGGAACTCCCGAGCTGCTCTACGCGGTGAATATCGGGTATGATAACGTGGAGGGGGCCATGAAAGGATCTTCCCGGAATACTTTTAACGGGGATGTGCTCCTCTCCTATGATTATCATAACCTGACCTTCAAGAATGATTTGAGCATCTCTTTTAACAAGTCGAAGAATTCACCGTACGGGAGCTTTAAGGAGTTTACGTCCGCCAATGCCTACCATAAGCCGTATGACGACGAGGGAAATCTGCAGATGTTCCTGGAGAGAAACATGTATTATGCAAGCCTCTCCTCCATTGGGGGCATGTATCAAACTCTCGAAAATCCGCTCTGGAACGCTTCCCTTCCCGGGAAGGACGAGGAGAAATACACGCAGATCCAGAATAATCTCGAGGTTATGTGGGAGGTTATCCCGAAAGAATTAACCCTCCGCGGACGCTTCGGGTTCACGCGTGGAACGCAACGAGCCGACGTGTACGTCCCCTCGCAACATACTAAGTTCAGGGGCTATGTCGGGGAAGACTTCGGGCGCAAGGGAGAGTACACCTATAGCACGGGAGAGTATACCAGTTACGAGGCATCTTTCTCCCTGAATTATAACAAAGTTTTTAACGACCGCCACCAAGTATACGCCGGGGTAAATTACAGCCTCTCCGAATCTCTGTCTGAGGATTACTCTATCCGCGCGGAGGGAATCTCTAACATCCACATGGATTTTCTCGGCATGGCCACCCTCTACGAGAAAGGGGGGAGACCGGCAGGAGACGAGTCCACCTCCCGTCGACTCGGGGGGATGTTTAATATCAACTACACCTACGACCGCCGTTATTTCCTCGATGTATCGGGAAACATGGAGGGATCTTCGAAATTCGGGAACAATAACCGTATTGCTCCGTTCGGGTCTATCGGTATCGGCTGGAATCTTCACCACGAGACGGTACTCCCAACAATCATCAGTGAGGCCCGCCCGCGCCTCTCCTACGGTACTTCCGGGTCGCAAAACTTTAGCCCCTACCAGGCAATGAGCACTTTTAGGGATTATGGTAACTTTACCTACAACAACTGGTACGGGATGTACCTCCTCGGTATCGGGAATAGCGAGTTGGGATGGCAAACAACTTATACCACGAATTTCGGCTTTGATCTCTCTCTACTCGACAGACGAGTCTCCTTGACAGCCGATTTCTATCACAAAAAGACTGACAATATGCTTTCCGATATCACACTCCCCTCCTCCGCCGGTTTCGATAC
>JAITJA010000083.1 GCA_031279175.1 Odoribacteraceae bacterium | reverse complement strand
TTTATGCTTCCTACACGTTGTTTGGTGCTTCCTACACGTTGTTTTATGCTTCCTACACGTTGTTTTATGCTTCCTACACGTTGTTTGGTGCTTCCTACACGTTGTTTTATGCTTCCTACACGTTGTTTTATGCTTCCTACACGTTGTTTGGTGCTTCCTACACGTTGGACAAGCAACGAAGTCCCGGGACACGAAGCCCCGGGACAAAGAGAAGAATGCCAGCTACCGGCAATCACCCGTTATCGACTCGCGGGCATCTAACCTCCTTGAAATTATACACGCGCGTCCTACCCTCCTCGTCGCGCAGCAACAACTGCCCGTACCCGTTCACCCCTTCTACAATTGCCATGAAACGTCCCTTGTCATCCTCCCACTCGCTCGTCCCCGTGCCGCGATAGAGAGACGCGAGATAATCGCGACGCAACGTCGAGGGGTCATTAATCAAGCGATACCTCCTATCGATCGCGTCGAGAAGCCCCTCCATCACCTCCCGCGTCGGCAATTCCCGCCCGAGAATCAAGGAGAGAGACACGGGATTCGGCGCGTCCGACGTGAAGCGCGTCTGGTTCACGTTCAGCCCCACGCCGCACAGCGAGAGAGTCAGCGCCTCCCCCGTCACCACGTGCTCGATCAAGATACCGGCGATCTTCCGGTCGTCAACGTACACGTCATTTGGCCACTTCACGGAGCATCCACTCGCGTATCGCGCCACGAGATCCCGCGTGCCCAGGGCGACAGCCATCGAGATCGCGAACTGATCCCTTGCCGGCAACTGTCGCGGCCTGAAAGCGATAGTCATCGTGATATTCTTCCCTGCCTCGCTCTCCCATTGATTACCGCCTTGTCCCCGCCCGCCGGTTTGCCTCCTGGCCACCACCACGCCGCGATCGGGTAACTCGCCGGCACGTCGCGCCGCCTCGTCGTTCGTCGACGACAACTCGGGATACTCCCAGATCTCGAAACCATTCAGTTGATACATCTATTTAATTTTAACACCGGTAAATATAGTGAAATAGCGAAACCATCCCCCCCTCGCGCCCCCGCTTGCCGGCTCATCTCTTCTCGTGCAACCGCAACCGGTTCCCCGTCCCGTACTCGATCCGTTCTTCGTCGAGCAGCGCCCGCACGCGTTCGATCACCAGCCCCACCGGGTAATCCATCGCCCGCGTCAGCTCGTTGATCTCCATGCCTTCCGCGCCCCCGTCCTCCCCCGTGGCGAGCAACCGCGTGATCTCCGCGTCGATCTTCCCGGGCTTCATCGCCTTCAGCTGTTTCCTCTCGTCCAGGCACGTGTCGCAGATGCCGCACCGTTCCCCTTCCGCCTGCCCGAAATACTCCATCAGGTAAAGTTGCCGGCACCTACTCTTCTCCTCCACGTACGTCACCATCGCGTTAATTCGCCGCGTAAACGCTTGCTTCCGTTTCTCGTACGCGTCATAACCGAAAGTCAGGTACGAGGACGGGAAGCGCGGCATGAGATAAGTCACGTGCAGGCTATCACTGGCGGGCACGTACCGGATCACGCGTTCCCGCGCCAGCGTCAGGAAAGCCTGGTACAGCGCGTGCCGGTCGACCCGCAATTCCCTGGCGACAAACTCCTCGTCAACGAAAGCGTCCTGCACGAAAATACCCGCGTGCGTACGCATCAAGAACACCAGCAATCGTTCGGCCAGCGGATCCCGCAGCTCGATCTCGTATAACTGGTCGCGCAACACGATGATCGTCACCCGCGAACGGGTACTACTCGACGAGCCGCACTCCAGGTATCCCGCCACGCCCAGTATCTCGATTGCCGACAACGTCATCGACCGCTCCAGCCGGAAAAGGGGCAGGAAACGCTCCAGGTCAAACTCGAAAGAGAGCCCCTTCCCGCCGCCTTCCGGGACATTCAGGAAACTCGCGATAGCCCCGTATACCTCCCGTATAAACTCTTTCTTGGGAAAACCCCTGGAAACGCGCCTCTTCAGCAGCTCCAGCGACGAGCGATTATACAACAAAATCGCGTAAGCCCGCTCGCCGTCGCGACCACATCGACCGGCCTCCTGGAAATAAGCCTCCGGGCTATCGGGAATATCGTGATGAATCACCACGCGCACGTCCGCCTTATCGATACCCATCCCGAAAGCGTTGGTTGCCACGATCACCGGCGTCCGTCCATCCTTCCACGCCTCCTGTTTCCGCTCGCGCTCGCTTGCCGGCAGCCCCGCGTGATAGAAATCGGCCCGCGTACCCGCCTCGTTCAGGAAAGCGCTGATCTCCTCGGTACTCTTTCGCGCTCGCGCGTAGACAATAGCGCTCCCCTTCACCTTCGAGAGAATATCGCGCACCCCGGCCATCCTCTCCTCGCTTTCTCGCGTGACATACGCGAGATTCTCCCTCCGGAAACTCGTCGAGAGCACGTGCCGCTCATTGAAATTCAGCCGATCCTGTATATCTTCCACCACCTCCGGCGTCGCCGTCGCCGTCAGGGCCAGCACGGGCGCTCCCGGGCACAACGCCCGCGCCTCGGCCACCCGTAAATACGAGGGACGGAAATCGTACCCCCATTGCGAGATACAGTGCGCCTCGTCCACCGCGATCATCGAAACGTGCATCTGCCTGAGATACCCGCGAAAATGCTCCGACGCCAGCCGTTCCGGGGAAATATACAAGAAGTTCACGCGATGATAGATGCACTTGTTAATGATCGACGCGACATGCCCCGTCTCCATCCCCGTGTAGATCGCCTCGGCGAGCACCCCCCTGCGCTTCAACTCTTCCGACTGGTCCTTCATCAACGCGATCAGCGGCGTCACCACGATGCACGTCCCCTCCATCACTAGCCCCGGAACCTGGTACGTGAGCGACTTACCACCGCCCGTTGGCATGAGCGCCAGCGTGTCCCGCTTATCCAGCACCGACTGGATAATCTCCTCCTGCAGCGGGCGAAACGCCTCGTACCCCCAGTACTGCTTTAATATATCCTTGTACCCTGTTGTCATGTTCATTAAAAACCCCCGCGAAGCTACGAAATAACGCGAGCCCGACCATCCCATCCTCGCGTTTCGCTCTCCTCTTTCATTATCTTTGCCCCTGGATTTAAAAAAATAACAATGATAAATTTCGTGGCAATAGACTTCGAGACGGCCAACCAGTCGCTGTCGAGCGTGTGTAGCGTGGGCGTGGTAATAGTCCGCGACGGGCAGATCGTGGAAAAAATATACCGGCTTATCCGTCCCGAGCCCGGGTGGTACGCGTACTGGAACACCCGCGTCCACGGGTTGACGGCATCCTCCACCCGTGACGCCCCGCTTTTCCCCCTTGTCTGGCAAGAGATTGCCCCCCGCCTCTCCGGCTTACCGCTTGTAGCGCACAACTCTCCTTTCGACGAGGGATGTTTACGCGCTGCCCACCGTGCTTACCGGATGGACTATCCCGCGTACGAGTTCCATTGTACATGTCGCGCCTCGCGCCGCGTGTTCGGGAAAACCCTGTCTAATCACCAACTACATACTGTCGCCGCGCGTTGTGGCTTCGACCTGACGAATCACCACCACGCCCTGGCAGACGCGGAAGCCTGCGCGGCTATCGCGCTGGCAATATTATAAATCTCCCTCTTCCAGCCGTTTGTTAACCCGCGTCTCGAAATACCTCCCCTCTTTAATAACCCCTCCATCATTCCGGGTACTTAATTATCCCGTATTAGAAATCCTTCCGTCATCCCGAAGGGGCATTCCACGCCTGTTAATAAAGCCTTCCGATCATGCTTGGTCTAGTCCCAACCAGGCACTAGATCATGCTTGAATGTTTTCGTGCTTGTTTGCCGGTGGGGATGGTTCGTCCCACGGTTCGGTGAAGCCGGCGCGGATGGCGGAGGTGAAGCGTTCTTTCCAGTGTTCGTCCTTGCTTTCCTCGACGCGGGAGAGGACGATGAAAAGATCGGCCTCGGAGAGGTGACGGTAGTCGCGGGCAGGGAGGTAACGGGTATTTTCCCCGTTGGTGGTGGCGACGAGCGCCCCGCGTTCGACCATCTCGTCGAGGACGAGTTGTATTCTCCCGGCGTTCATCTCGAGTTGTTTCGCGATCTCGAGTAGTGTCACGGGGCCTTCCCGGGTGTATCGCTCGACGATGAGGCGCGTGATTTTCATTGCCGTCTCGATGAGCGCGAGCCAGGGTTCGTCGCCGCGCGTTTCGTCGCGGTACATGAAGTGGCGATACCTGGAGATGTAGCATAGTTCCGCGCCCCAGAGGAGCACGCTCCAGCTGAGTTGTACCCAGACTATGAGGAGGGGGAGGGCGGCGAGGCTGCCGTAGATGGCATTGTAGGAGCTGACGCCGACCTGGAAGCGGATGTAGATCCACTGGATGACCTGGTATAGCGTGCCGGCGATGATCGCGCCGCGGATGGCGTGGCGGAAACGGACGGGGGTGGCCGGCATGTACATGTAAAGAAGAAGGAAGAGCGCCCAGACGAGGAGGTAGGGGAGGAGGGAGAAGAGGCGTTCGATCCAGGGGGCCAGGGCAGGGAGGTATGTTTCCAGGCTGGTGGTGAGGAAGACGTTCAGGCCGCTGCCGAGGATGAGGAGTAGCGGCGCGATGAATAGCAAGGAGAGGTAGTCGGCCAGTAGTCGCCGGGGGCCTCTCCCACGCTTGATTCGCCACACGCGGTTCATGGCGGTTTCCGCGCCGTTGAGCACGCGGATGACCGCCCAGAGGAGTATGAATATGCCGATGCCGGTGATGATTCCACCTCGGGTGTTCTCGATGGCGCGGTTGGCGATTTCCAGGAGTTGCTCGAGGAGGGGGGTGTTTTCCTCGAAGCGGGAGCGGAGGAGGTTTTCGAGGTCGACGCGGAAGCCGAATCCTTTCGCGATGGCGAAGAGGAGGGCGACGAGGGGGACGAAGGAGAGGATGGTGTAGTAGGTGAGGGCGGAGGCGGCAATGCCACAGCCGTCCCCGGTGAAGCGGTGGGCGGAGACGATGATCGCGGAGAGGGTCTCGCGCGCGGTGTCGCGGGGGGTATGGCGGTCGCGACGGAGGACGCGGTAGTGGTGTTCGAGGCTAAAGAGACGGGAGAGTGGACGGGGGGGACGGGCGTGTTTTGTTTTCATGGATGTTGTTTCAGTGGTGTCCGGGGAAGAGGTGTCGTAGTTGTTCTTTTATCTCTTCTGTCGGCGTGCCGGTCGCGATGGTGAGGTGTGGTTGTTGCTGTACGACGGGGCGTGTTTCCCGGTAGCGTGCGATGCCCCCTCCGGTGATGTTGAGCATGATGATGGCTTCTCGCTCGACGCGTCCCTCGTTCGCGGCTTGTTGTAGCGAGGCGACGGCGACGGCGGCGGCGGGTTCGATGTCTATTCCTTCCAGGAGCAGGAAGAGGTCGGCGGCTCGTCGTGCTTCCTCGTTGGTGACCGTGAGGATGTCGCCGCCGGTGGCGAGGAGCGCGTCGCGTAAGCCTCCCTTGATGGCGTAGGGTGGTTTCCGGTTGGAGAGGACGCGGGCGTCGATTTGCGCGGCGAGCGAGCGCGCGGTTTGCTCGTCGAGTGGTAGCATGTCTGTTGATTTTGCTTTCCATGCGTCGCGTATGGGGAGGAAGGGGTGGTTTTGTGACAGGACGAGTGTCATGAGGTGTTTTCCGAATCTCCCGTCCTCGATGAATCGTTTGTTGGCTTCCCAGGCCGCGATGGCGCCGGTTCCGCTCCCGATGGCCTGGAAGTAGTAGTCAGGGATTCGTCCTATTCGGGTGACGGCGGAGAGGACGGTGGTTGCCATGCCGTCGCGCCGGGCCACGTTTTTCGCCCCGCCTTCCGGGTAGAATTGTTGCATTTCGCAGGCGATGTTGGAGAGGTGTATGGCGTCGAAGTAGTCGCTTCCGGTCGCGGTGCAGGCGATTTTGACGTTGTCGTTCCAGGGGGAGTCTGCCCATAGCGCGTCGATGTTGTCTAGCGGCACGCAGAGGAGTAGTGGGATGTTGTTGTCCGAGCAGACGCGCCCGAATGCTCGCGCGGTGTTTCCTGCCGAGGCGACGACGAGGATTTTGTTTTCGTCTCTTCCCGGCCGGGCGCACACGGCGTAGGCCTCGCATTCCTTGAAAGTGCCGGTTTGCATCATGGCGCCGCGTTCGGGCCAGTAGCCGCTGAAGGTGATGTAGAGGTTTTTTAGTCCCAGGTGTCGCCCGAGGTTTTCGGAGAGGAAGGTGACGGGTGGGGCGGATCCCTCGAGTTGCCTGTTTACCGGTAGCCAGGCGGCGTACCGGTAGAGGCCTTGCAGTTCTTCGCGCGGGTTGAAGAGGCGGTTGGCGTATCGGGTAACGAGGAGCGCGGGGCCGTCCCCGTGTGGGCAGTCTAGTTCCCAGTGTTTGTCGGGGAAGGCGGCGCCGCAACATGCCGATTCCAGGTGGTATTCATTAAGTATTTCCATGTGTTGATATTTATTGACGTGATGTGTCGCGCGAGCGATTGATTTGTTCTCTTAGTTTTAACGCGTCTAACTCGCGCGGGTTGAGTTGCAGGGCTTGTTCTACTCGTTTTGTCGCGTCTCCCGTTCGTCCCTGCTGGAGGTCGCGCGTTGCCACGAGCACGAGCCAGGCGGGGTCGTTCTCGTTTTCGTTCTCGCCGCGCGCGCTGGATAGCATCGCGTCGGCCTCGTTTGTTTTTCCTTGCAGGAGTAGGTCTCTTATCTTGAGTTTGGTTAGCGCGCGCCGGTCTTTCCCGTCTCGTTCCAGTAGCGCGGCGACTTGCAGGTAGCGGTCTCGTTTCCCGGCGCGACAGTAGCAGTCGGCTAGCGCGATGAAGGTTGCCTCGTCGGCCTTTTTTAGTTGCACGGCGGACTCGAACGGCGCGATGGCTTGGGCGTAGTTTCCGTTGCGGTGGAGGATGTTCCCGGCCAGGACAAGTGCCTGGTCATTGCGCGGGTTGTAGCGCAGGGCGTTGTTCAGTTGCTCGATGGCTTCCCTGTCCTTGAATTCTTTGCTGTATACGAGTCCCTTCATGTAGTATGAGGAGGAGGAGATGTCGTTTTGCTCTAGCATCCTGTCGACGGTTTCGTGCGCCTCGCGGATATTTCCCAGCTCTAGCTCGTTTAGCGTTTTCACGGTGAGGGCGTCCATGAGTTGTGGTTGTCGTTTCAGGGCTTCGTTGGCGGCCCGTACCGCGTTTTCGGGTTGCCTCGAGGCGTAGTACACGCGCGCCAGGCGCGTCCAGATTTCCTCGTTCCAGTCGTGTTCTTTCAGGTATTCTTCCATGAGCCGCGTCGCTCCCGCGTAGTCACCCGCGTCTAACAGTCGCGTGGCTTCCAGGTCTTTCCTGGAGACGCGTTGCCCGACGGCGCTCATGGGTAGCCCGTCCGCGTCGACCGTGTGTAGTAGGCCTTCTTGCACGGGGAAGAGGCCTTTTTTAAGCTGGTAGTCGTTGATGTACACGTTGGCGTAGATCATGTAGTCCCAGTCCTTGTCGAATTTCTCGTAGTAGCGCCCGTAGATGACTTTCACGTTGGTGTCTTTCCTGAAGTAGTGTTGCATGTTGGCGGAGTGATTCGTGATGATCGTCACGGGTCGCCCCTTGTAGTCGACGTTTGCCTTGAACCAGTCGGCGGCTTCCTTGAGGGAGTTGTAGTAGTAATCTGTCTCGTAATTCCCGTACGCGCCGCGTAATCCTCCTACTAGCTCGTTGAAGTAGATGTACTCGTTCGGGTGATTCCGGGCCACGTGGCGGACGGGGAGAGCGAGTAGCGCCGCGAGGATTACCCACGAGGCGATTTTTGCCGGCCTGAAAGACAGGGATAGCAGGTGACTCCAGAAGGAGGCGGCCAGGACAACCATGAGTGGCATGACGAATAGCATGTGACGAATGCCCCCGTAGAGGTTGGAGTTTTTGTAAATGACCCAGAATACCGGGAAGATTAACGCGAATAGTAGGAAGAAGGCGTTTAACGTGAATTGTTTTTTCTGTATCGCCACGCGGATCATGTAGCCTGCCCACCCGATGACGACGATTAATGGCGCGGCCACGAGGAGGTATTTGGGGGCGTAGTGCACGGGGAGCATGTTTGACATGACTTGTTTTCCCTCGAAGATTGTCCGCAAGCCGATGCTCAGGTTGGTGAATTCGCGCAAGGAGAAGAGCACGTTGGAGAAGGGGCTGTCTAACGCGTAGGGCCAGCAGAGGATGGAAAAGAGGTAGCCGCCGCATAGCACGATCACGATTAACCAGAAGATGTTTTCAATGTCTTTCCAGTGTTTGTTGATCTTGTAGCATTCGCGCCACCCTACCCGCGTGATGTAGAATAATCCCCCGTACATGAGGAGGTAGGGGAAGAGTATTAGACCACCGGAAC
>JAITJA010000033.1 GCA_031279175.1 Odoribacteraceae bacterium | reverse complement strand
ATTCTCATGCCAAAGTACCGGCGGGAGTTCGCGGGGAGCCGTCGCGCTCGCGCGAAGCGTTGCCGCGAAGGCTTCTCGCGAACTCGCGAGAGCGTTTCGCGCGAGCGCGGAAGCCCGTCGAGAAGTTATTTCCCGCGCGACTCGAGCATGGTTGGGATTAAATCAAGCATGGACATGACCAGACCACGCTTGAACGGGATGAAATCAAGCGTGATCTAGACGAGATCGAGCGCGACCGGGATAAAACGGGGGGATCAATTGCCGGGAAGCCTTGTCGGGGCGACGCGGGGCGAGGGTGGCAACGAGAAGTCGCGGGGATCACCGGGGCGGGCGGGATCGAAGACGCCGGGGAAAGGACGTTCGAACTGCAATATACCCGTCAGGCCATTCTGCCGGAAGCCCTCGATGACACAACGGGCGACGGCGTGAGCGCCGTAAGCGTTAAAGTGGGTATCGTCCGCCGGCGCGTCGGGCGCGCGACTCCTGTCGAGCAGGTATCCCGCCAGCGCGCAGCCTTCCAGCCCGCGGATGGCTTCCGCGACCAACCGGGCGTTCAGGCGCGCGCCGGCGAGGAGCGTGTGCGTGCGGTCCGCGTGGAAGTATAACGAGTCGACAACGTCCTGACCGGCGCGCGCGATGATCTCGTCCAGCGCGGCGGCCGACAGCTCGTTCAGGTCGATGAAGGGAACGCCTTCCGATAGCGCTACCTCCCGCGTCCATCCGGCGTAACTGTCGCCGGAACGATCGACGCGCCCGCCGCGGCCTTCCCGGGACCGGTTACGCGCGACCGGCGAGAGGAACACCGGCGTTGCCCCCCGCTCGCGCGTCTCCCTGGCGTAGACGCGCAGGTAGGCGCCGAAACTCCGCACGGTCTCCCGCTGCCGCGTGAGCAGGTTGTCGATTACTACCGAGTCCTCGCCGGCGCCGCGCAGGGACCCTCGGGCGCGCGTCGTATCGTTTATCGCCCCGCCGTCGTTGTGGCCGAACTGTACCAGCACGAAGTCTCCCGGTCGCAGGCTTTCCCGCGCGCTTTTCCACCGACCCTCGGTGATAAACGTGCGGCTGCTCCTCCCGCCGATGGCCCTGTTGACGATTGTGATCCGCGTCGTGTCGAAATAACGGGCGATCTGGTCGCCCCACCCCCATTGCCCGTCCCGGCCGTCACCGGCCCCGTTGCGGACGGTCGAGTCGCCGATGATCACCAGCCGTGGCTTGCTCCCGGGCTGTAACAGCGCGAGCGATAGTAACGCCGCGCCTATCCACGCTACCCTTTTCATGACCCCGCGATTACTTGACCCGCGTGTCGACGGTCCCGTCGGGGCTGGTGAATATTAGGCGTTCCCCCTGCCGTTCCCCTTGCCGTTCCCCCTGCCGTTCCCCACTGACGTCGACAAGGACGCGGGAGTCGCGCGAGAGCAGCCCGGAGATAATCTCCTTGGAGAGCTCGTTGAGCAGCGACCGCTGGATCACGCGCTTTACCGGTCGCGCGCCGAACTGTGGATCATAGCCCGCGGTGGCAATCCACTCGATGGCGCGATCCGTCACCTCCAGCGCGATCCCGTTTCTCGCCAGCATTTCCCGCGCGGCGTTGACTTGCAGTCGGACGATCTCCGCGATCTCGGAACGACGCAAGGGCGCGAAGACAATTACCTCGTCAACGCGGTTCAGGAACTCTGGACGTACCGCGCGCTTGAGTAACTCGCGGACGTCGCGGTCTACCTGCTCGAGGACCCTGTCGCGGTCGTTGTCGTCGAGATGCTCGAGGCGCTCCTGGATGATGCTGGCGCCGATATTCGAGGTCATGATGATGATCGTGTTCTTGAAGTCGACGACGCGCCCCTTGTTGTCTGTAAGTCGCCCGTCGTCCAGCACCTGCAACAGGATATTGAACACGTCCGGGTGCGCCTTCTCGATCTCGTCAAGGAGCAGGACGGAGTAGGGTTTGCGGCGCACGGCCTCGGTCAGCTGCCCGCCCTCGTCATACCCCACGTAGCCCGGTGGCGCCCCGACGAGCCTGGAGACAGAGTGCCGCTCCTGGTACTCGGACATGTCGACGCGCGTCATCAACGCCTCGTCGTCAAAGAGCACGCCGGCAAGGGCCTTCGCCAGCTCGGTCTTGCCGACGCCAGTCGTCCCGAGGAAGATAAACGAGCCGACAGGACGCTTTCCATCCTGCAAGCCGGAACGATTTCTCCGCACGGCGTCGGCAAGGGCCCCGATGGCCGCGTCTTGCCCGATAACGCGCTCGTGAAGCCGCTCCTCGAGGTGTAGTAACTTCTGTCGCTCGCCCTCCAACATGCGGGTGACGGGGATCCCCGTCCACTTGGAGACCACGGCGGCAATATCGTCTGCCGTTACCTCCTCGCGCATTAAGGCCCCACCGCGCTGCGTGCCGGCAAGACGCTCCTTGATCTCCTCGACGCGGCGCTCGGCCTCCTTGATCTTGCCGTAACGTAACTCGGCGACGCGCCCGTAATCCCCCTCCCGCTCGGCGCGCGCGGCCTCGAAACGGAAAGTCTCGATGGCGTTCTTGTTTTCCTGCAACTCGTCGATGAGCGCGCGCTCGGCCTCCCAGCGGGCCTTGAGACGGGACTGTTCCTGGCGCGCGTTGGCGAGATCTTCCTCGATCTCGTCCATCTTCTTCCCGCGACCCTCGCGCTTGATGGCCTCTTTCTCGATCTCCAGTTGCTGTACGCGACGGTTGAGGATCTCGATCTCCTCGGGGACGGAGTTCATCTCGAGACGTAGCTTGGCCGCCGCCTCGTCGACGAGATCAATCGCCTTGTCGGGGAGGAAACGGTCGGTGATGTAACGGCGGGATAACTCGACGGAGGCGATGATGGCGTCATCCGTGATCCTGACCTTGTGGTGATTCTCGTAACGCTCCTTGAGGCCGCGCATGATGCTGATCGCGCTCGCCGCGTCCGGTTCGTTGATCATGACCTTCTGGAAACGCCGCTCGAGGGCCTTGTCCTGCTCGAAATACTTCTGGTACTCGTTGAGGGTCGTCGCGCCGATTGCCCGCAGGTCGCCGCGCGCCAGTGCCGGCTTGAGGATATTGGCCGCGTCCATCGCCCCGTCCGACTTTCCCGCGCCGACGAGCGTGTGGATCTCGTCGATGAAGAGGATGATCGCCCCGTCGGAACGCGATACCTCGTTGACAACCGCCTTGAGGCGTTCCTCGAACTCGCCCTTGTATTTCGCGCCGGCGATCAACGCGCCCATGTCGAGGGAGTAGATGCTCTTCGAGGCGAGATCGGAAGGCACGTCTCCGTTCACGATCCGCTGCGCGAGCCCCTCGGCAATGGCCGTCTTGCCGACGCCCGGCTCGCCGATCAGGATCGGGTTGTTTTTCGAGCGACGGGAGAGGATCTGTAACACGCGGCGTATCTCCTCGTCGCGCCCGATCACGGGATCGAGTTTCCCGGCGCGCGCCCGCTCGTTGAGGTGGATGGCGTAACGACCGAGGGCGTCGTAGCTCTCCTCGACCGACGGTGAATCCGCGCGCGTGCCGTCGCGTAACTCCTCGATTGCCGCGCGCGCGTCGTCGATCGTCATCCCGCTATCTTTCAAGAGGCGGGCAACAGGCTCCGCGCCGGAGAGCAGGCCCAGCAGGAGGTGCTCCAGCGAGACGTAACGGTCTCCCATCTCTAACGCTACCTTGCTCGCCCGCTCGAGGGCCTTGCCGGCGTCGACGGAGAGGTACGGCGAGCCCCCGGAGACCCTCGGGTAGGCCCCCGTCACGCGTTCCAGTGCCAACGCGACGGCCCGCTCGTTGACCCCGAGCTTCCGGAAGATGAATTGCATGATGTTCTCTCCCTTGTTGATGATTCCTTGCAGCAGGTGACCCGTCTCGATGGCTTGCCGCCCGCTTTCTCCCGCGAGACGAGCGGCTTCTTCCACTGCCTCGCGCGACTTGATGGTATAATTCTTCATGTCCATATCATTGTACTTTAAATTTATCCCGGCAAGTGCAAAGGGTATTCCACGCCGGGACACGTGCCAAAACGACAGCAACACGGGCACGCGGGACGACGACGCGCCGGGAGACGAGGCCTGCCTCCCGCGCCGCGTCCCCCTCCCCTCCCCCGCTAACGCGGCGGGCCGGCTCCCCCACGAGGAAGCCGGCCCGCGTTTGCTCGCGCCGTCGCGATCACTTGTTATACAGGAATCGTTTAATCTTCAT
>JAITJA010000193.1 GCA_031279175.1 Odoribacteraceae bacterium | reverse complement strand
CGCGAAACCGTCTCGCGAGTTCGCGAGAAGCCTTCGCGCAGGCGCGAAACGGTCTCGCGAGTTCGCGAGAAGCTTTCGCGCAGGCGCGAAACGGTCTCGCGAGTTTGCGGGAACGCTTCGCGCAGCCGCGAAACCGTCTCGCGAGTTCGCGAGAAGCCTTCGCGCAGACGCGAAACGGTCTCGCGAGTTCGCGAGGAGCTTTCGCGCAGGCGCGAAACCGTCTCGGGATTTCCCGAGAAGCCTTCGCGCAGCCGCGAAACCGTCTCGGGATTTCCCGAGAACACTTCGCGCAGACGCGAAAGCTTCTCGCGAGTTCGCGGTGACGCTTCGCGCGCGGGTTGTTGTCAAGCGAGGATTCTCGTTATTCATTTCTCTCTCGTTCTCGTGATCTTGTTCGTGCCGTGTAAACGCGCGTTGCTTGTTAATTGGTAGCGGGGGAGCCGGGGTCGCGATACAAGACGTCGCGCGCGTTACCCTCTCCCTCGTGCACCTCGTAAGGCGCGCTTTCCAGGTCGGAGGTGTAGCCGGTGAATCGGTACAGGTACATTTTCCACCTGCCAGCCTTGTTGGTCAGCACCGCCAGGCAGTTTGGCGAGGGATTCGCGGAGATCGAGGCGTGATACGAGACGTGCTCGATGCTGGCGACGGATTCCCCTTCATCGTACGCGAGGATGTTTCGTTTCTCGACGCCGTTGGAGACGTTGTACATCCCGACGGTATTTCCCCCGTCGGAGAAGTATATGACGTCGTTGACGTTGTGCACGGCCCGGATTGCCGCTCGCGTGACGCCCTGGCTTTCGGCGGGCACCTCGATGAAAGAGCTGATCGGGTTGTCGAAATCCATCCATTTCGCGTCGAGCACCGCGCCGTGACATGTTCCTGTTTCGCGGTGTTTAAAGAGAGCCAGCCCCCTGCTTGTTAGGGAATAGTAGGCGGCTTGCTCCTGCATGAAGAGCAGGTCGTGTTCCATGTTATTGCAGGAGACCGGCGCGTCCGCGCGTTCGGCGACGGGCAGCAGGGAGGGTTGCCAGAACGCGCTTACCTTGAAGGAGCGGCTTTCCTGGTCGAAGACCAAGAAGCCGTTGGAGGTGTGCCGGAAGAAGTAGGGGGAGACGGAGTTGCTCCCGATGAGCGGGTTCCCGAAGCGCGCGGTGTTGGCGTAGAGGACAGGCATCTCGTGCAGTTTCCCGTTGTTCAGTAGATTCACGAAGAGCGTTCCGACGATCACGTCGCGTGGTTTTTTCGTGGCGGGCAGTTCGTAGAAAGATTCGTCGAAGGCGGCGTATCGCTTGAAGTTTTCCCCGCTGATGACGTTGAAGTCCGATTCGCTGATGACGAAGAATACTTTCTGGTACTCGTGTAGCGTGACTGTCCCGTCGGGGTTTTGCTCGACGTGGTTGTAGCCGTTGGGGATGTAGGTTGTTTTCACGGCGATCCCGGGGACCCCGCTGCCGTTCATGGCCTGGATGAGGTCTGGTAAGACGCGCCCGTCCATGTCGATCATGTCGATGTCGGTGACGCTCCCGTTGTCTTTCGTGATGAACCATCCGCGCGAGAAGTCTGAGATGACCCTGACGTCGGTGCTGAAGTAGGCGGAGACGCCGGTGTTTTTGCTGGTGATCTTGTATGTGACGCGGTATGTCCCCGAGGCGATGGTGACGCGGTAGTCGAGGTTTCGTTCTCTCCCGATGGTGTCTTTCCAGCCGCTGCGCGAGAATCCGATCCCGTAGATGTACCAGAGGTGTTCGTATTCTTCCTCGTTGTTTATTCCCTCGACGAGCGGGTCGAGGGCGAAGGATTGCCCGGAGAGCACGGTGTATTCGTTCTCGATGTTGGAGATGCTCGCGGGGGCGATTTCGTCCATGTCGAGATAGCGGTAGTTTCCTTTGTCGTTGATGCAGGAGTAGAGGAAGCAAGCCATGAGTATGGCGACGCGGGTGTATGTTTTCATGGTCATTCGGGTTAAGTGGGGAAGGTGACAAGGGACCCGTCGGCCTCGGCCAGCGGCGTGTCCCGCGTGCTGTTGTACTCGTTTAGTTTTTCTATGGCTTTCGAGCGATAGAAGAGCATTTCGGTGGCCTCGTGCGTGCCCTCGTAGTCGGCGATACCGACGTAGTCGGCGAGGAATCGCATTTTTTCCGGTCCCCAGTTCCCGAGGTATGATTTCCATAGCACGTCCCAGTTGACGGGCTTGGCGATCATGTCCGTGATCTTGATGACGAACCGGGAGAGTTCCGGGATGACTACCTTGAAGTGGGAGTTTTCTTGTAGCTCGATCTCGAGGCGTACTTCCCGTGATCGCAGGGAGGAGTCTCTCGAGACGATGACGGGGATTTCGGCCCGCGTGCTTCCCGCCGGCACGAACATGCTTCCGGCTACTTCCGGGTCGTCGAAGGGCACGTAGTGCACGCCCTCCCCGGCAGCCAGCGGGTTGTCGCTGTTGACTTGTACCAGGCGGATCTCGCGGTCGCTGTCGGAGAGGAATCCCGCGGCGAGGATCCGGAGGCGAATGGTGTCTCGCTGGTGTTGGCCTTGTTTTGTCGTGAAATTGTAGGTGAGGCTGTCGCTTTGCACGAAGGTGTTGTACTGGTCCGCCCCCTTGAAGAAATAGAGGGAGTTTTCGCTCTCGTACCTGTGCACGATCTTCTCCTGGCAGGCGAGTAGCGGGAGCGCGAGGAGGATCGTCCATGTCATGATATCGGTTTTCATGCTATTTTCGTTAGTTATTCATAGATGATTTGGTCTATCGGCCTGGGGAACTTGTATCGCGTCAGGTCGACGGGGAAGGCGGTGGGCCAGGAATAGGTCGTCACGTTGTTGCGCTTGTAGAAGAAGAACATTTGTCCCTCGCCGTAGAATTCTTTCCGGTATTCTTTTTCCAGGAAGCGGTAGACGGAGCTCGCGTCGACGAGCGACCCGTCGATGAGGCTTTCCATGTTCCGGCTGATCCTGAACTCGCGTAACCACTCGTTGGCCTCCGGTAGCGCGGCGCACTCGATGGCGATCAGGTACATCTCGGCCAGGCGGATGATTGGGATCACCTGGACGGTGTTCGTTTCGCTCGCGAGGTATTTCCTGAAGAAGTACTCCTTTTGCTGCGTTTGCGAGTTGAGTTTTTCCTCCCAGTTACGCGGTTCTTTCGCCCGGATGTCATTGGGATGGATGTTGGTCTCGAAGGCGGTGCGGATGGCTACCCGGTCTTGCGTCAGCCCGCCGAAGGAGAGGAAGTAGGAGGAGAGAAGACTCTGCAAGGCGCTATTGTGGATCGCGAAGACGTGTTCCGAGGTCATGATGAGATCCGGCGCGGAGGCATTGATGCCCGTCATGGAGGCCTCGTTGGCGAGCGTGAAGAGTGGAGTGCTCGTCATCGCGTCGACGGCCTCGATCACTTCCCTGGCGTGTTGTAGTGCCAGTGCTTTTTCTCCTTTCCACAGGTGGTAGCGCGCCTTGGTGGCCTTTACCGCGTGAAGATTGAAGCGGTTTTGCCTGTAGTAATGGAAGCTGTTGTCCGGCGGGAAGACGCCGTTCGCGTATAATTTCCCGGGACTGTTCAAGACGCCGGGGGGATAGAGCAGGATAGGGTCGCGCTGCAAGAAGATCTCCGCGGAGTCCAAGTCGTTTTTGATTTGCCGCGCGACCTCGTCGTACGATACCGAACGCAGGAGTTCGGGGTCTTTGGTCGTTATTTTCATGTAGGGGATGGTGATGCTCTCCCCGCTGGCCACGCCGGGCGCGTCACCCCAGAAGCGGAGCAGGTCGAAATGCAGGAAGGCGCGCAGGCCCAGTGCCTCTCCCTTGATCAACTCGTAGTTCCCGTCAACGAAAAGAGAGGCGCGGCTGTCGATCGCCGCCAGCAGGCTGTTCAAGTTGGCGATAGTCTGGTAATATTGTTGCCAGATAGTCGCCAAAAGCCCGTCGAGGTCCGGGTTGTCCATGTTGAAGTTTTGGATATTGTCATACTCGACGTTCGAGGAGGCGACGAGCCAGTGGTGCGCTAACAATTCCGGCACGAGGATAGAGGTATACATCCCGTACATGCTCTGGGTAGAGATCTTGGAATAAGCGCCTATCAGCACGTCCTGGAAACCCCATTCGGTAGCAAACATGTCCTCCTCGACGATCTCTAATTGAGGGCGTATGTCTAACCATCCCGAACAACCGGGCAGGGCGAAGAGGAGGAGCAGCGGTAGGTATTTGTACTTCATATTCGATGCTATTTATGCGGTGAACTTCGTTAAAAACGAGCGGTAAACGAGAAAGAATATTTCCGGGAGAAGGGATAGGAGGTGCCGCGCTCCTGTTTAATCGTGGAGAGGCGGAAGACATCCTCGGTGTAAGCGCCGATAGAAAGATAGGAGATCCCTACCCGGTCTCGCAGCCAGTCGGTATCCATCTCGTAAGAGAGGTGGATCGTGCGACATTCCAGCGTGTTTTCCTTCATCACGAAACGGGAAGACGCCGGCGTGGTTGTCCGGTCCCCGACGCCCTTGAAATAAGCGTGATCTCCCGGGTTTTTCCATCGCACGTAGAAGACCCGTTTGTCGGCATTATACCACGGGTCCACGTTCTCTACTTTATCTATCAGGGTTTGGTTATAGATATCGCCGCCGACGCGATAGCTAAAAGTGAGATTGAGGAGCAGGTTCTTGTACCGGAACATGGAGTTTAGATTTCCCCATAGTTTCGGCTCATTCACCCCGCAAGGCACTTTGTCGGAGGCGTTCCAGGAGAACGTTCGGCTGCCGTCCTTCTTCACGAAGATCTCCCTTCCGCTGTTGGGGTCGATACCCAACGACTGGACGGCGAAGATTGTCTTCAGGGATTGTCCTTCCTTGAAGAGGAAGCTGGGATTTGTCCTGTCAGCTTCCATCAAAATCGCGTTGAGGAACTCCAGGGAGTTGGAGATCTTCTCGATCTTGTTCCGGTTATGGAGGAGAGAGGCGCCGACGGACCAGATGATTCCCCGGCGGGAGTTCCGGATGAAATAAATGTTAGCACTGGCCTCCACGCCCCGGTTGCTCACTTCCCCGACATTCGCGCGATAGCTATTAAAGCCGCTGGACAGGGGGAGGTTCACGTCCGACAACAGATCATGCGTCATCTTGTTATACACGTCCACGTTAATTCTCAGCCTGTCCTTGAAGAGCGTGGTTTCAATGCCCACGTTCATTTGCTCGGTCTGTTGCCAAGTCAGCTCCTCGTTCCCCATATCGATAAGTTGCGCGCCTACCCAGTAACGATACCCCTGGCTTTCGAAATACCGGTATGTCCTCAACGCCTGGTAGGGGTTAAAATTCTGTGATCCGGAGACGCCGTAGGAGAAGCGTAAGCGCAAATTCTTGATCCATCCCGCTTCTTCCAGGAAGGATTCGTTATGCATGTTCCAGCCCATGCCGACAGACCAGAAAGGGGCCGTGCGATTATTCTTGCCGAAGCGCGAAGAGCCTTCCAGCTTCCCGGAAAAATCAGCAAAGTAGCGGCGATCGTAGGTGTAGTTGATATTAGCGGTCGCGCCCAATCGTCGAGAATGACTTTCATAGCTTTGAGGTCTCCCGTTCTCCTCGAACGAGCTACCCATGCCGAAAAAAATCATGTTCTTGGCCGCGTAGCCCCTCGCGCGCATGGTAAAATTCTCTGTTTTGTCCTCGGCGAGGCTATAATTCAGCCCGACATAGAGCAAGTGCTTGTCATCCCACGTTTGGTTATAATTGAGCGTGACGTCCCCGTCATACATGAAAGATTCATTCGTCCCGTACGTGTAAGATCCCCTCAGGACATACTTGTCCTCGGTATAATTAGCGAAAGAGGTGTGTTCGGCAGAGATATAAAGGTCCGTGCGTCCTTGTTGTTTCATGATAGAAAAGCGCCCGCGCACGAAAAGAACGGAAGGCAGTATGTTCCATTCGGCGGTAAAGTTATTCACGAAACTCGAGTACCCGGAACTATTGCGATAGGGGAGGGTGGCGTTATAGAGCGGGTTCGCGGGTTGGAAAGATTGTCCGCTCTCCGGGTAGACGAACGTTTCCAGTGTCTTTTTGAGTTTCCCGTCATCGTCATAAGGCGTCCAGTAATTATTCACGCGGGTATACTGCGAGAAATTCTCGTACGGGGAATTGCTGGCCTTGTTCACGCTAATGCTGAGATCGTCGTGAAAAGAGAACTTATCGAAGCGGTATTGCAGGAACATGTTCCCGGAATAGGTACTTCGGAGGGATTGTTTCATGACCCCGACGATATTATTGTAGCCGAAGGTCGCGGCGTACCGGAAATGCTCGTCGCCCCCTTCCGCGCGCAAGCTGTGTCGTTGCCCGATCCCGGCGCGCACGGGATATTTCAGCCAGTAAGTATCCACGCCTCGCGCGACACTGATCAGGCGGTCGTTATAAAGTTCGTCATATACCTGTTCCCACGCGGGAACGTCGGAGCGATAGATACCGGCGGCCACCTCGAACGCGAGCTTCTCCCGGGCATTTAGCAGGTTATAGGAAGAAAGGTCGGGCAGCTCGAGATTAATGTCCCCCTTGTAGCTAAACCGGATACTACCGGCTGCCGGTTTTCGGGTAGAGATCATCACGACCCCGTTTGCCCCGCGCGAGCCGTAGAGGGCCGTCGCGCTAGCGTCCTTCAGCAGGGTAATATTTTCGACCAGGTTTTGGTCCAGGTCGATGACCTGTTGCAGGGAGACTTCCAGCCCGTCGATAATGAAGAGGGGCAAGTTTGTTGACTGGCGGGTGGACATGTCTGTTTGCACGTCCTTCACGTCGACGCTCAATCCCGTGTTTCCCCTCATTTGGATCTGGGGAAGCGTGTTGGGGTCAGATCCGGCGCTGTTGTTCTCCACGATAAAAAAGCTGGGGTCGACGTTACGGATTTGGCTCAGGATGTCGCGATTCCCGACCTGGCTTAGTTCTTTCGCGGTGATAGATGTTACCGCTCCCGTGTAGCTTTCCCGGGCCTTGGTAAAGATGCCGGTAATCACGACTTCCTCCACTTCATTGACATCCTCCTCCATGACCGCGTCGACGGTCGACTTGCCGGCGCAAGACGCCTCTACCGTTTTCATCCCGACGAACGAGAAAACCAGCACGGGGTTATCCACTCTCGGGATATACAATATGTAATATCCCTCCTTGTTCGTGTGCGTGCCTATCGTGGGAGTGACGCCCTTCAGGTGGACGTGCACCCCGGCGAGCGGCAAGTTGTTCCCGTCCCGCGCGCGTCCTTCTACCCGGATCGTCTCTTCTTGTCTCGTGGCGATGGTGGCGGTTTTTTTCTTCAGGACGATGATGTCGTCGATAATCTCGTAATGAAAGCCGGAGAGCGCCTCCAGTTTCTCGAGTAGCTTGTAAAGCTCGATATTTCTCTCGTCAAGTGTTATGCCCGTCACTTTTCTTACTTCTTGTTCATTGTAGAAAAATCCAAGCCCTGTCAGGCTTTCTATCTTCTTCAGGCACTCCTCCAGCGAGACATTTTTAACCTGGAAAACCTCCACGCGTTGTCCCGAGACAGTCGAGTAAACGTTCAGGTTAAGCAGGAGCAAGAGCGACACCAGCCACCCGGTCATGTAGCGACATTTTCTACTTTCCCGGGGAGTGGTTGTTCTCCCGCGCGCGTTCTTTTTCAAATCTTGAATTTGTTTCATACCGGATTAATTTACTTGACACGTATGCTTTCGCCCTCTTGCACGATATCGATCCCTGCTTTTCTCATGACGTTCACGATGGTTGCCATCTCCTTGAACCGCGGGAACTTCCCGGAGAATGTCTGGTCTCGTTTCGATTCGTTGACAAACTCCACGTCGACGGGGAACCATCGTTGTAATTCCGTGAAGATCTCCTCGAGCGTGTTATTATAGAAATAGAAATTATCATCCATCCAGGCGGTAGCGATGGTGGTATTCACCTCCTTGACCTCCGCGTTTCCGGTGCTCGCGCGGAAAATCAATTGTTCGCCCGGGCAAAGTTCATGTCCCTCCCCGTCTGGGAAGAGCACGGTGACGGAGCCGTTACACAGCGTGGTTTCCGTTTTGTCCTCGTCGGGGTAAGCCCTCACGTCGAAGGCGGTACCCGTGACATGCACCGCGTAATGTTCCGTCTCGACAATAAACGGGCGATCGTTCTCCTTGTACACCTCGAAATAAGCCTGGCCTGTCAGGAATACCCGTCTTTCCGTCCCGGGGAAGGTCACGGGATAGCGGATAGCGCTTGCCGCGTTGAGGTGCACCCTCGTGCCATCGGAAAGCGCCACGATAAACGTTGTACCCTTGGGAACGACCAACGTGTTATCCCCCGCGGGAGCGTCACTTGTCGCGCGATAAGTCAGGATACTATCGTTCAACTGCACCTCGGCATTTTCCACTTGCCATAGCCCTGTTTTATCCTTTTCGATCCCGATTTTCTCCCCGTTACCCAGTACCAGCTCTGCCCTCCATTCTCCCGCGGCCTGTTGGTCGGGCGCGTTCCTGTTGATTATCCACGGTATCGCGCACGCGGCGACGATTACCGCGGCGACATGTGGCAGCCACTTGTATAGCGCGCGCGTTCTTTTCTTTTTCTCGACGCGCCGGAGGAGTTGCTCCAGGACTTTTTCCTCGTCTATTCTCTTCCACAGGGCATACCGCGCGTTGATTTCATTTCCCCGCGCGACGCGCTCGTACATCTCCCGGTTTTTTTCCGACGCGTCCAGCCATTTTTTAAACAGCCGCTCGTCTCCCGGGCTTAGTTTGTCCTGGATCGCGTTAACGATCCACCGCGCGATATCTTCCAACTCGTGATCCATGCTATTTTTTACTACTAAGACACCGTGGGTCGTCAAAACGTGCAAGAAAAATTATATATTCGCGCAAACAATTCTTCATATCGAAAACGCATGGATGAAAGAGATGCAAGGAATGACGGACTGACGGGGGTTAGCAATGGAGACGTGGAGGAATTTACCACGTTATTCAAGAGGTATTACAAGCCGCTGGTGCTATTTGCCAACACGATCGTGAAGGACGATGACGTTGCCGAGGACCTTGTCCAAGCTTTTTTCTGCAAGTTGTGGGAAGAGCGCGGGTCGCTCGCGCGGGTTACTCGCGGCAAGAGTTACTTGTACCAGTCTGTCAAGAATTGTAGTTACAATTATCTTCGTCACCAGCGCGTTGTTGCTTCTCTCGTTCCCCCTGACGAGGCGTTTGACGAGGATATCCTGCAGACTATCGCGGAGGAGGAGATTTACGCGGAGTTGATCCGTCAAGTGGATTTGCTGCCGCCCAAGTGCAGGGAGGTGATGTTGCTTAAATTACAGGAGGTAGACGTGCCGACGATAGCCGCGACATGCCAGATCACGGAGGAGACGGTTCGCTCGCAGTATCGTCACGGGAAGACATTATTGAAAAAGCAGTTATTGCCCGCGTTTAAAAATTCACTTTCATTACAGCTTTTCCTGTCGATCATGCAGGATCTTTAATTGTTATTTCCGGTTCGTTAACACGTGCTTCGAGCGTTGTTACATCAGTTGTTTGTTTTCGCGACGGGTATTAACACGGTTTATTTTACGCCCCCTGGGGAATAGGAAGGCGGCCCCGGTAACAGGGCCGCCCCGTCTGGTTGTATGTAATAGGAGAGTAGGATCAGGTTATATGGAGCGATGGTAGAGGTGAGTAAGTTGATGATGTAGGTTAGTGGGGCGACGGCGCATGTTAGTAACTTGGCCGCGGATGTTAGTAAGTCGACGATACATGTTAGTAACTTGACAATACAGGTTAGTAAGTCGACGATACATGTTAGTAACTTGACAAGACATGTAAGTTAAACGTCAGGACGCGTATTCCTTAGTCGCGAGGTAGGTTGAAAGCAGAGCAGAGCGCCTCGAGCTGTTCGTCGCTCAGGCCCTCGGGTTCTCGCCCGAGCGCGTTAGCATTAAGATATATGGCGGCGGACTTGACGAGGGTATCGATGATGTCGAAAGCATCGAAGATATTCTCGTCGACGACCAGTGCGCCGTGTTTCTCCCACGCGACAACGTCGTGATGCTCGAGCGCGTCAATGGTAGCCTCCGCGAGCGCCACTGAACCAGGCAACTCGTACGGCACGATACCGATGCCGCGCGGGACAACGACGCGCGTCTCGGGGATCATCGACCAGAGAAGACGCGTGAGCTCCCCCTGGCGCAACAGGCGACGGTGGTGAGTAAGAGCGACAAGCTCGGTGGGATGCGTGTGGAGGACGACGAGTTTTCGTCTATCCTTGACCGCGTTAAAATGATCGTGGATAGCGAGGTGAGAGAACAGCTCGGAAGTGGGAGTCACGACGTTATCAGCGATAATATCGTATGCCACGCCGTGGGGAAGGACGCGTATAATGGCGGCGTTCTCCATGGGCGACCGGGCGAGATCCCTCATGCGTTTACCCGTTCCCGTGACGAAGAAAAATTGCCCCTCGAGCGAGGCCAGGACATGCGGCAATAACGTGGTTTGCAGGGCGGGAAGAGACATTTCGCCGGTAGTAAGGATACTGGTGATGTTCACGGAGATATTTCCCCCGTTACGTTCGGCCCACCCCTTGTTCCAGAGGTAGCCTGCCACCTCGGCAATTTCGGCGACGGTGGCAGTTAATTGTTTATTGTTGTCAAGTATAGACATGATATTTATGATTTATCAAGAAGCGGTGAATACCATCGAGAACACGAGGATTAAAAGTCCGGCGAGGAGCGTGAAAATGGCGGCTCGTCCCGCGCCTTTCCACTCCTTGAGGATAACTCCCCAGAGGTTGCTGAAGAGCACGTTCAACGACATGAGAATACACCAGGAGAAGGCGAGAAGCAACGGGGAGGCGACGAGAAAACTCTTGCCGGCCTCGAGACCAAAGAATTGCGAGTACCACAAGATGCCGGCAAGCGCGCAGAAAGCGATATTGTTGAGGAGCACTCGCGCGGCGGCGGTGTAATCGCGGAAAGAATGATTCTTGGCATTCCTGTAGAGACAGTAGGCGGCATTGGTGAGGAAGCCGCCGGAGGTGACGAGCAGCACGACGGGGAGGCCGGCGTAGAGGGGATTGACGCCAAGGCTGATGGCTCGCGCCTTGATATCGCTACCGGCCTCGAGGCCGAGGGCGAAACAGGCACTGGTCACGCCGGCAACGAGCGCGACCAGTAGGCCTTTGGCGAGCGCGAATTCCTTGATCGCGGCAAGCTTCTCGTCCCTGCTCATGTCCCTGGCGCGCAGACTTCCCGCGTACCCGATGATGGCGATACCGGCGAGGGTAATGCTAACGCCGGCGAGTAGCAGCAAGCCCTCCCCGCTAAACAAGTCATCTCCCTTGAGCAGGGCGGGGAGGAGGGTGCCGAAAGCGGCGCAAGTGCCGAGAGCGATGGTCTGCCCGAGGGCAACGCCGAGATAACGCATGCCCAGGCCGAAAGTTAGCCCGCCAACGCCCCAGGCGACCCCGTGAAGCATTGCCTCGCACGCGCCACCAGCGGCGTAGAGTTCCGCGAGCGTGCCATCGGCAGGGATGGCCAGCCAGGCTCCCAGGACGGGAAAGATTAACCAGGCGAAAACTCCTTGGACAAGCCAGAAGCTTTCCCAGCTCCACTGCCTGATTTTCTTGATGGGGACGTAGGAACTGCTCTGGCCAAGGCTGCCGATGGCGATAATCAATAGACCGGTGATGATTTCCATGATGCGCGATTGTTATATTCTCCTGGAAGTGATATCCCTCTCGTAACGTTGCACGTCGGCGATGAAAGCTTCCCCGACGGGGACGTTTTCTCGCGCGCAGAACATATCCCAAACGGCGTTCCAGGGGAGCGCTTTTGCCTCCTCGAGGAGAGCGAGGCGCTCGAAATAGTTCCCGCTGGTCTCGTGGGCGCGCAACAGGTCTATCGGCTCGAGCAATGCCTGGAGGAAGGCCTTTTGCGTGGCGCGAGCACCGATGACGTACGCGCCGATGCGGTTGATACTGGCGTCGAAGTAATCCAGCCCGACATGGACGCGGTCGAGGGCGTCGGCGCGCGTGATTTCTTTGGCGAGATCGAGGATATCATCGTTGAGGATGACCACGTGATCTGAATCCCAGCGGATGGGACGACTGACGTGTAACATGATCTCGGGGAGGAAGAGGAGAAGCGCCGGGATTTTATCGGCCACGCTCTCGGTGAGGTGGAAATGCCCGGTGTCGAGCGTGACAATCTTGCGGTGGCTGGCCCCGTAAGCGAGATAGAAGTCGTAAGAACCGGCGGTGAAGCTCTCCAGGCCGATACCGAAGAGTTTTGCCTCGATACAATCGCGTTCGTGATCGAGGGGGATGGAGAAAATCTCGTCGAGGGACTCCTTGAGCAGGGAGCGGTACAAGAAACGATTGACGGTGATATCCTTCGATCCGTCGTGCACCCAGATATTCATGATGCACGGGTCGCCTTGAGCCTTACCCATCTCCTCGGCGATGAGGCGGCAGCGCTTCGTGTGTTCGATCCAGAAATCGCGCGTACCCTTGTCGGGGCTAGCCAGGGTAAGGTCGCCGCTCCTCGGGTGAGAGAACGAGGTAGAATTGAAGTCGAGCTTGAGATCATTTTCAGCGGCCCACGCGATCCAGCCGGCAAAGTGTTCCGGTTCGACGCGATTGCGGTCGACAAAACGACCATTGAAGTCGCCATAGATCTCGTGCAAGCTGAGGCGGTGAGAACCCGGGAGGAGCGATTTTACCTCGAGGATATCCGCTTGTAACTCCTCGATATTCCGCGCCTTTCCGGGGTAATTACCGGTAGCTTGTATCCCACCAGAGAGGGGTGCGCCGTCGGGCCGTTCGAAGCCGGTGACGTCATCCGCTTGCCAGCAGTGCAGCGAGAGGGAGAGCTTCTTCAACTGGGCCAGAGCCCTTTCAACGTTCACGCCGACGGCAGCGTAACGCTCCGCGGCGATGTCGAATGCTTTTTGTAATAAATCCTGTTTCATGCGTGTGTGTTTTTGATGTTACATAATAAGGTGTGAAGAGAAGAGTTTGCCGGCGCGTTCCCATTGCTCGCGTTCTTCCGGGTAGAAGAGAGTCGCGTCAATAGAGTCGCGCACGAGGGCGCGGGCAGCGGCAAGATCCGGTAACAGGCCGGCCGCCATGGCTTGCAAGAGGACGTTACCGGTAGCCGTGGCCTCGGGTGGACCAGCGATGACAGGCACGCCGAGAGCGTTTGCCGTGAAAGCATTCAAGAGATTATTCCTCGCTCCACCGCCAATG
>JAITJA010000166.1 GCA_031279175.1 Odoribacteraceae bacterium | reverse complement strand
CGAATGGCCTCTTGTTGTTTTATCGTGTTGCCCCACTAGGATTCGAACCCAGACAGACAGAACCAGAATCTGTAGTGCTACCGTTACACCATAGGGCAATGACGGCGCGAATATAAGGCTTTCACGTGAATCCCGAAATTTTTATTGCAGGATTTCGCGGTAGGCGTTCCCGTCGGAGAGGATCTCGAGGGCCTTGAGGATGTTGGGATCGCGGCGGGTGAGGTGCTCGATGACCCCCGCTTGCATGTAGTATCGTTCCATGAACTGGTCGGCGAGCACCTCGGAGATCTCGTCGCGGAAAAGAGACAAGTCGCGGTCGATAGAATGGCCGAGATCGGTTTTCAATTTCTCGAGTTGCCCGGCCACCCGGTCGTGGTATTTCTCGGCGATGATGATCTTCTCGAGTTTGTCGAGGAGCAGGCGGGAGTCTGTCTCGTAGTCGAACCCCCGTGAGTTCAGGAAGGCCTTGAACGAGTTATAGATCTCGTCCGTTATCTCGAAGCGGGCTGGAGGCGGCGCGGTGGGGTGTTCGACGGCGTGCAGGTTGACGAAATCAAACGCGAGATCCTTCATGACCAGTTCTCGCGTGACCTTGGCGTACTCTTTTGTTTCGATTTTCACGTCCGGCGCGATGCCTCCCCCGTCATAGACCACGCGCCCGGCCCTTGTTTTGAATGGCTTGACGAGTGAGTCTGGGATGGCGCCGACGCTGCCGTCAGCGTTTCTTCGGGAGTAGTCCAGGGCTTGTATGCATCTCCCGCTGGGGACGTAATATTTTGCCGTGGTGACCTTGAGTTTCGTGTTATAAGTGAGGTCGCGCGTGGTTTGCACCAGTCCTTTCCCGAAGGAACGTTCCCCGATGATGACGGCCCTGTCGTAGTCTTGTAGGGCTCCCGCGAGGATTTCCGATGCGGAGGCTGAGGCGCGGTCGATGAGGACGGCGAGCTTCATGTCCGGGACGATCGGGTTGTCGTTTGTTTGATAATCCTTGTCCCATTGCGTGACTTTTCCTTTCGTGCTCACGACGGGTAGTCCACGCGGGATGAAGAAGTTCACGATTTCCACGGCCTGGTCGAGCAGTCCGCCGCCGTTCCCCCGGAGGTCGATGACGAGGGCTTCGGCCCCGCGGCTTTTCAGTTCGAGGATTGCGCGCCGGGAGTCTGCCGCTGCCTTTTCGGTGAAGCTGGCCAGGTAGATGTACCCTGTTTTCGCGTTGATCATGCCGTGGTACGGGATGGCGGGCAGGTGCACGATTTCCCGCGTGACGCGTTTTTCGATGGTTTTCGTGTTCCCGACGCGTTCGATCTCGAGGATGACCTCCTTGTTTGGTTGTCCCTTGAGCAGGGCGCTGACCTCCTCGACGCTTTTTCCTATTGTTTCTTTTCCGTCGATGGCGAGGATTTTGTCGCCTGGTAGTAGACCGGCCTTGTGTGCGGGGGAGTCCTTGTAAGGCTCCCAGATGATGACGTGGTCGTCTTTTTTCCGGATGATCGAACCGATTCCGGCGTATTCTCCTGTCATCATCATGTTGAACTCGTCCATTTTTGATTCCGGGTAGAAGACGGTGTACGGGTCGAGGTTTTTAAGCATGGCGTCGATGCCGTCCTGTATCATTTGCCCGGGTTGTATTTCGTCGACGTACATGAGGTTGACGTCCCGGAAGAGGGAGGCGAAGATGTCGAGGCCCTTGCTGATTTCGAATCGTTTTTTGTCTTCCCCGAGGGATAGTATCCCGGCGATGAGGAGTATGCCTCCCAGCGCGATGGCGTAAACGCGTGTGGTTTGTTTCATGTTCGTTATTATTTCACGGAGACGAAGGTAGTGTATCTCCCGTGATATTACAAATTTCAAGGTACGGGGTCGTAGCCGGATCCTCCCCACGGGTGGCATCTTAGGATACGTTTCAGGGCGAGCCACGTTCCTTTCCATGGGCCGTGTTTTTGCAGGGCCTCGATGGCGTACCGCGAGCAGGTTGGCGTGTAACGACAGGCCGGAGGTATCCACGGGGAGATCGCGTACCTGTAGAATTTAACCGGCAGGAGGAGTATCCACACCATGATTTTCGAGAATCCCGCGTATTTTCTTGATGACACCTTGTATTGCTTTCGTGATTTTCAGGTGGTCGACGATGGATTCTTCCAGGTAGACCAGCAGGAGATCCACGGCTTGTCCCGGCGGGATCAGGTCGTGGAGGGCGTGTTTATTCAGCCGGTAGGCCTCGCGCGTCAGGCGCTTGACGCGGTTACGGTCGACGGCTCGCTTGAAGCGTTTTTTGGAGACGCTGATCGCGATTCGGGCGGGAGCTTCTCCCTCGTTTCGCCCGGAGAAGCGGTAGATGACCCGCAGGGGGTAGCTGATGAAGCTTTTTCGTCCGGCCACGAGCGCCTCGAACCGGTGTTTCAGGTGCAGGCGTTCTCTCTTGTCAAGCGTGTATCGTCGCGTTGTATTCATCCGGGCGATGGTGTGGGGGAGGGGGCTTGTTGTTGCCTCCCTCGGGAGGTTACTTTTTGTTGTGAAGTTTCACGAATTGTTCCAGGGCCATTGTCATGGATGGCGCCGCGTCGGTGGGGGCCTTGATGTCGAGCCTCAGCCCGCTTTCCTCGGCTGCTTCCGCGGTGGTTGCCCCGAACGCCCCGATGACGGTTTCGCCTTGCGCGAAGTCGGGGTAATTTTGGAAGAGCGACCGTATTCCTGCCGGGGTGTAGAAGATGAGCACGTCGAACTCCCGGATGTCGAACCCTTCCCTGGCGAGGTCGTTGGGGACGGTTTTGTAGAGGACGGCTTTCGCGTATTTCAGGCGCAGGGTATTGAGTAGCCCCGAGACGTCGTCCTTGTGGACGTCCGAGAGGGGGACGAGGTAATGTTCGGCCTTGTGTTTTTGGAAGATCTTGGTCATGTCCTCCACCTTTTTGTCGCCGAAGAAGATTCTTCGTTTCCTGTATATGATGTATTTCTGCAGGTAAAGCGCGATGGCTTCCGAGATACAGAAGTACTTCATGGTCTCGGGTACCTGGACGCGTAACTCGGTACAGATCCGGAAAAAGTGATCAATTGCCGTGCGGCTGGTGAACACGACCGCGGAGTGGTCCAGGATGTTTATTTTTTCCCGCCTGAATTCCTTCACGCTCACGCCTTCGATCTTGATAAACGATCGGAACTCTACCTTCAGCCCGTATTGTTCGGCAATATCGCTGTAGGGAGATTTCCCTGTCGCTGGTTGTGGTTGTGAAACTAATACCTTTTTTATTCTCAACGTTATTGATTTTTTCGTTACACGTCTGTTTATAAAAAATCTCCCGTCAGGATCTTGTATAACACGAGTAACGGGAGGATTTCGAGGGCACAAAGGTATAAAATCAAATAAAAAGTAGAAACCCCGCGTTTGAATAATATTTTCATCCACCGCGTCCACCGCGAGATCGCGTACAGCGAGAAGAGGATCGCGATCAAGAAAAGCAGTGCCTCGTCGAGGGGGGGGGGGGCGTAATATAACGAGAAGATCGCGGGGGAAAGCAGGATACCCGGTACCGCGTTATAGATCCAGAGGTGTATCGAGACTTCCCGCGCGATCTCTCTTGCCCGGAACATCCAGCCCAGTATCGCGACGAGCCCCAGCAGCAGGAAGTGGGCCATGAACAGGAAGCAGAGGTAGAGCAGCAAATCCGGGGGGGAAAGCTCCCCCACCGCGAGGAAAACAACGAGCAACGCGAGCGAGCAAAAGGAGAGGAAAAGCGCGTGGAATAGCGAAAAGGGGTTCGAGGCAATTTTCTTTACTGTCAGTTGCTCGGAGTCTTTCCCCTGGAAGAAGAGGGAGAAGATGGCCGTCAGGATTCCCCTTCCCCACAATTGCAGCATGACAAGCAGCGCGAAATAAGCGACCACGCATAATAACGTTCCCGAGATCATCCCGATATACAACTCCTCCCGCGCCACTGGTAGCGCCTCGATGTACTCTCCTCTCGCGGATCGCACCAGTGAATCCACCGCGTTCATCGCGTGCCAGGCCCAATCATTCATCGTTCAATGCGCTTCGTACCAGTTCTCGCCGTACCCCGTGCTCACGGTCAGCGGCACGGAGAGATGCACGACTCCCTCCATGCACTCTTTTACCAGTCGCTCCAGCTCCTCCAGCTCCTCCCGGTGGCACGTGAAATTCAGCTCGTCGTGCACTTGCAGGATCATTCGCGATCGCATTCCCCGTCCCTTGATCTCCCCGTGGATCGCGATCATCGCCTTCTTGATAATATCGGCGGCGGACCCTTGTATTGGCGCGTTGATCGCGTTTCGCTCGGCCACTCCCCGTTCGACCGCGTTTCGCGAGAGGAGATCCTTCAGGTAGCGTCGTCGTCCCATGATCGTCTCCGCGTACCCTTTCTCGCGGGCCATTTCCACGGAGCGTTCCATGTACTCCTTCACCCCCGGGTAGAGTTGGAAATAGCCGTCGATGAGTTCCTTTCCCTCCTTCCTCGGGATACGGAGGCGTTCGGCCAGTCCCCATGCCGAGATCCCGTAGATGATCCCGAAGTTAGCCGTCTTCGCGCGCCGTCTCATCTCTGGTGTTACCTCCTCGAGCGGCACCCGGTAGATCTTTGCTGCCGTGGCCGCGTGCACGTCCTCCCCGTTCAGGAAGGCGTCGATTAGCTCCCGCGTGCCGCTCAGGTGCGCCATCAGTCGCAGTTCCACCTGCGAGTAATCCGCCGAGAAAAAGCAATACGCCGGGTCGCCCGTCACGAACGCCTTGCGGATCGCGCGCCCCTCCTCCGTGCGGACGGGG
This sequence comes from Odoribacteraceae bacterium, assembly GCA_031279175.1. Classification (GTDB taxonomy): domain Bacteria; phylum Bacteroidota; class Bacteroidia; order Bacteroidales; family Marinifilaceae; genus JAIRKS01. Next base: position 2,299 of record JAITJA010000166.1, on the reverse strand, counting down.
ATATTCTGCAGGTTCGGGTTCAGGCTACTCAGCCGGCCCGTTGCTGCCTCGGACTGGTTAAAGCAGGTATGGATCTTCCCCGTTGCCGGGTTCACGTACCCGGGCAGCGCCTCCGCGTACGTCGTCAACAGTTTCTTCAGGCCCCGGTAATCCAGGACGCGCTCCACGATCGGGTGTGCCCCTTCCAGCTTCGACAGCACTTGCTCGGAGGTGCTATACTGTCCTCTCTTCGTCTTCTTCTGGTTGGCGTCCACGCCCATCTCGTCGAAGAGCACCTCCCCCAGTTGTTTTGGTGAATTGATATTAAACTCCCTCCCGGCCATCGCGTGGATTGCCCGTTCTGCCTTCTCGATCTTCTCCCGCAGTTCGCGGGAGATCTCCTCCAGCGCCTCGCGGTCGATCGAGACCCCCTCGCGCTCCATGTCCGCCAGCACGAAGACGAGCGGCATCTCCATCTCCTCGAACAACGCGAGCAGTCCTACCCGTTCCAGCTCCGTGCGGAGCACTCCTTGCAGGTGGAAGATGATCGCCGCGCGACAGGCCAGGTCTTGCCCGCGCCCCTCCTCCTTCTCCTCCTCGAACACCAGCGAGAGCTGCGGCGAGTGATTATCCCGCGTTGTTGCCAGGCGTTCCCCTACCCGTTCCCCTACCCGTTCCCCGGTCATCTCCAGGGCCACGCGCTCCAGGTCGTGCTCCTCGTCGGGCTTCAGCACGTAATGCGCCACCTTCACGTCGAACACCTTGTTACGCGTCGTGACGCCGGCGCGGCGCGTCCATGCTATCGCGCCCTTCGCGTCGTCCGACGCCAGTATTTTTCCCGCGTCCTCGAACACGGGGCGGAGAAATTCGATGTCCGCGCGGCCCGACAGGCGAAGGAAGTAGCCCTCGCGAGGAGAGACAGAAAACGCCAGGGGGAACGGCACGGGGAACGGCATGGGGAACGGCATGGGGAACGCGTTCGCCGCGTCATGATCGAACCGCGCGTGCATCCCGTATACCGGCGCGGCCAGCAGTCGTTGCAGCAATCCTGCCCGTTCCGCTTCCGTCGTCACTTCCCGGCACGTCAGCGTGCTTGCCGGGGGAGGAGGCGTTACCTCCTTTTCCCGCGTCACGCCCAGCAGTCGCTTGCTCAACGAGAAAAACTCCAGCTCGCGGAAGAGCGGCTCGAGTATCTCCCGGTTCACCTGCCCCCGCTCCAGCTCCCCGGTGGTGACCCCCACGGGCGCGGAGCGGCATATCGTCACCAGCTCCCTGGAGAGCAGCACCATCTCCCGGCACGCCAGCAAATTCTCCCGTTGCTTCCCCTTCAGCTCGTCGATATGCCGGTACACCCCGTCGATATTCCCGTACTTGCCGATCAGCATCGTCGCGCCCTTCGGCCCGATCCCCGCGCATCCCGGCACGTTATCTGCCGCGTCGCCCATCAGCCCGAGGATCTCCACTACTTGTTCCACCCGCTCGATCCCGAACCGCGCCAGCACTTCCGGCACGCCCATGATCTCCGCCGCCATGCCGCCTCGACCGGGCTTGTACATGAAGACGCGATCGCTCACCAGCTGCGCGTAATCCTTGTCCGAGGTGATCATGTAGACCTCGTACCCCTCCTTCTCTGCTTGCACGGCCAGCGTGCCGATCACGTCGTCCGCCTCGTACCCTGCCACCGTTATCGACGCGATCCCCAGCCCCTCGATAATCTTCCGGATCGTGGGGAGGGCTTGTTTCATCTCCTCCGGCATTGGCGGGCGGTGTCCCTTGTAATCGGGGTACATCGCGTGCCGGAAGTTCGGGCCGCCGGGATCGAAGACGACCGCTACACGCGTGGGTTTTTCCGTTTCCAGCAGCTCGGCCAGGGAGAGGCTGAAGCCGAACGCGGCGGAGGTGTTCACGCCGGAAGCGGTCACGCGCGGGGAGTGGATAAACGCGTAATACGACCGGTATATAAGCGCGAAGGCATCGATCAGGTAGAGTTTCTTGGCTTGATGGATTGTCATGTCGATATTGTTTTTCCTCGCGAAGGTACTCTTTTCCCGCGAACGGCATGAAGGGGAAAGGGAGGAAGACGAGGAGAGGGAGTGTTCGTTAATTGCATGGAGACAAACAACAAAGAAGCGGTAAAAGGGTCGTGGAGGGAGCGAATTCCCGCGTGTCATTCACCAAAAGCCGCGCGACTTTACCCCCCGTCCTCGAGTCTTTACCCCCCGTCCTCGCGTCTTTACCCCCCGTCCTCGCGTCTTTGCCCCCCGTCCTCGTGTCTTTGCCCCCCGTCCTCGTGTCTTTGCCCCCCGTCCTCGTGTCTTTA
>JAITJA010000077.1 GCA_031279175.1 Odoribacteraceae bacterium | reverse complement strand
ACTTTCTTGCAATTCTTTCCCCTCCTTTTCACCCTCGCGGGGCCCCACCGTGTATTTACCAGAAAAGAAAGGAGGATTCATGAACGAATACCGCGAGTACGAGTTAATGGCCGGGATGTTAAACGGCGAGTTAAACAAGGACGAACAAGAAGAGCTGCAACAGTGGCTGGAAGAATCCAGGGAACACCGGGAGATCTTCGCCAACATGCAGGAGATTCATGCCGTCGCGAAAGAGACGCGGCCGGCGTTCTCCACGGACGTCGAGCGGGCACTGCGCGCGGCGAAACGCGGGAAGCGAATCGAGCGAACGAGGCGATGGAAGGTGCTCTCGCGATACGCGGCCGTCGCGTTGCTGGCCCTGGGAGCGGGATGGTGGGTATATCCCGGTGAAGAAAAACGGGGGGACGACGATCGATCGTTCGAGGTGGTGGCCGTTCCCGGTCGCGCCCGGGCAATCCTGCGGCAAGGCGACGGGACGGGGGTAACGCTGGACGACCTTTCGCGCGACACGTTGCTCTCCTCCCGCGGCGGCGTGACGGTAGCGGTCAAGGAGGGCGGGTTAGTCTACTCGACGAGCGCCGTCGAGAGTGCCGACGCGGAGATGAACGAGGTGATCGTCCCGCGCGGCGGGGAATTCCAGCTGGTGCTCCCCGACGGGACGGTGGCGCGATTGAACGCGGAGACGCGGGTGCTCTTCCCCCGTCGTTTCGCGGCGGACGAGCGTCGGGTGCTGCTCTCCGGCGAGGCCTACTTCGAGGTGACGCGCGACGAGGCCCGTCCCTTCATCGTTGAGGCCCCGGGAATGGAGGTGCGGGTGCTCGGGACGCGGTTTAACGTGTCCGCTTACCCGCTCGACGAGGCGCGCCACGCGACGCTGGCCGGCGGGCGGGTGGAGGTGAGCGTCCCGGGACAATCACCCGTGACGTTGCTCCCCGGCGAACAACTGTACCTCCGCGGGGGGCAGGTCGAGAAACGGGAGGTGAACGCGGAGACTTACCTCTCCTGGATGAACGGCCATTTCGTCTTCCGGGACGCTGGGCTGGATGAGATCGCCCGGCAGCTCTCCCGGTGGTATGACGCGGAGATCGTCTTCGCCGACGAGACATTAAAAGAGATCCGGTTCACGGGAGGGATCGTGAGGAGCGACCCCGTCGAGACGTTGATCCGCGCGATCGAGGCAACCAGCCAGGCGCGGTTCCGGGTGGAAGGAAAACAACTGGTGATTTATAAATAAAAAGCCGGGAGTGTCAGATACTCCCGGCGAGAACAAATCCTAATAAAGGTTAGCCCTTGATAGGCCTTTAAATTGAGAACGAAGATATGAAAAAAACGAGCTATCAAGTCCAGGGGATCATTCCCGTGGCAAAAAATTTTTACCGCGCCGCGCGACGGGCCGCTATCTTGACGCTGTCGTGCTTCATGGCCCTCCCGACGGGGGCCGCCTCGCGGGAAGACAGTATCAACTTGAAAGTAGACAACGCGACCGTGCGGGAAGTCTTCGACGAGATCACGCGGGCGACCGGTCTCGATTTCTTTTACAACAGCGCCTTGCTGGACGACGCGCGGCGCGTGAGTGTTTCACTCTCCGGGGCCTCGATCGACGAGGCACTGGACGCGATTTTTACCGGGTATCGCGTTCGTTTCACGCTCGAGGAGCATTTCATCGTGCTGCTCGACTTGCAACCCTCGGCGCAGGCGCGACCGCGGGATATCAGCGGTATCGTCGTTGACGCGAGTGGAGAGCCCGTTCCCGGCGCGACGGTGCGCGTGAAGGGGACAACCACCGGGGCGTCGAGCGACGCGCGGGGACGGTTCTCGTTTCCCGCTCCCGCCGGCGACCAGGCGGTAGTCTTGCAATTCTCGTTCATCGGGATGAAGACCAGGGAAGTCGCGTGGAAGGGCGAGGCAGAGCTGCGCGTGACGCTGACCGAAGAGACGCGCGAGATGGACGAGGTGGTGGTGCTGGGGCTCGCGAACGTCTCGCGGCGCGACATGGTCGGCTCTTTCACGCGTGTTCCCATCGAGGAGATCATGCAGCCGGCATATAGTTCCGTCGACCAGATGCTGGAGGGACGCGTTGCCGGTATGGCCGTCACGACGACCTCGTTGCGGGCCGGGGCCGCGCCGTCGATCACGATCCGCGGGCGCTCGACGCTGCTCGGTAACACGCAACCGTTATGGGTGGTCGATGGCATCGTGCAAAACGAGGTCATGGAGGTGGACGCGCTCTCCGGCATGTGGAACTCCTCGCAAGACGAGAACCTGGCGCAGTACCTCGGTAGCCAGATCTCCTGGCTTAACCCGAACGATATCGAGTCAATCACCGTGCTGAAGGACGCGACGGCAACCGCTATCTATGGCTCGCGCGCCTCGAACGGCGTGATCGTGATCACGACGCGAAAAGGGAGTAGCGACCGCCTCTCGATTAATCTCGCCGCGAACTGGAACGTCCGCCTCCACCCCGCGTACCGGGATTATGACTTGATGAACTCGCAAGAACGCCTCCGCTTTAGCCGGGAGGCTTTCGACGCGGGTGCGCTGTACTTGAATGTCCCCCTGTCACAACCGTATACTTACGAGGGACTGCTGCGCCTGTTCAGCGAGGGAATGATCCGTGAAGAGGAGTTCAACGAACAGTACAAGTATCTCGAGGCAATCAATACCGACTGGCTCGGGCTCTTGACGCGGAACGCCGTCGGGCAACGCTATAACGTCAGCATTAACGGCGGGACGCGGAGATCTACCTACTCTTTCTCCGCCTCCTACGACAAGACGGAGGGGATCGAGAAGGGTAACGATAGCGAACGCTTCACCGCTCGGCTGGCCGTGGGGATCTCCCTCTCGGGTAACGCGCGGCTGGAGGTCGCGCTCGGCGGGGGACTCTCGACCACTACCGGTTTTGCCGCCGGCGTGAACCCGCTGGGTTATGCCGTCTCGACGAGCCGCGCCATTCCCGCCCGGCATCCCGACGGGTCTCTCCTTTTCTACAAGGTCGCCGACTCGTATGCCTATAACGAGAACACGATCGCGACCGGTCTCGACTTCAATATCCTCCACGAGCTCGCGCATACCGGTTCGCGGTTTCGCGTTCCCGGGTTCAACGCGAACGTGAACTTCCGGTGGGAGATTCTCCCGTCACTGACCCACGAGCTGGTCGCCGGCGCCCGGCTGGAAAGCCGCAAGGGGGAGGTCTGGGCCGACGCTCCGTCAGAGTACGTGACAAAGCGGTATCGCGGGTATACCATCGGGACGGTAGAACCGGAAAGCGCGTATTATAACGCGGCACTCCTGCCCTTCGGCGGCGAGCTGCAGACGGATGATACCTACGGGCAAAGCCTCGAACTGAGGAACACGCTCAAGTTTAACAAGACGTTTAACGAGGAGCACCGCGTCATCGTGCAAGCAAGCTGGGAGACGCGCTCTAATTACCGCGACTCGAAGGTCAATACCGTCTGGGGATTCGAACGCGACCGGGGGGAACGTATCTCGCTCCCGGCAAATACCACGATCACGCCCGTCGGGGCAGTATCACCACCAAAAGATCCCGGCATCTTTAGCGAGCTGTATAGCGGGCGGTGGAAGTCGACGAATTTCACGAACACGTACGCCTCGATGATCCTGATCGGGAGCTACTCGATCCGGAACAAGTACGTGTTTAATGCCAACGCGCGTAACGACTGGTCGAATCGTTTCGGGCAAAACGCGAACCGGCGCTTCGATCCTACTTACTCGCTCGGCTTCGCGTGGCACGTCGCCTCCGAACCCTGGATGAACGCGCCGTGGCTCGCGCGCCTCTCCCCCCGCGTCTCCTACGGGACACAGGGGAACGTGCTCAATAGCGCGAGCCCGGAGATGATCCTCGTCAAGGGGAACGCCTCGACGCTCTATAACGGGTACATGGCTCGCGTGCAGCAGCTCGCTAACCCGTACCTCTCCTGGGAAAGAACGAAGACGTGGAACTTCGGGCTTGACCTCGGGCTGCTCGATGACCGCTTCTCGCTTGTCGTCGACGGGTACACGCGTAATTCGAATATCGGCACGTCCTTGCAGCTTTCCCCGGAGTACGGCGGCTATTCTACTACCGTCACCGGGACGCACGCGCGTAACGCCGGGGTCGAGGTCACGCTTAACGCGCGGATTGTCCGCGGGAGGACATGGGGATTGTCTGTCGGGGCGAACGCCGCCAAGAACTGGAACAAGATCGTCAAGACGGATTTGCTCGATACCTCGCCACGCGTCACCGCTAATTATATCAACGGGCAGGAGAGCCGCGTCCTCGAGCCGGGGTATGCCTACGGCGCGTTCTGGGCTTACTCTTTCGCCGGACTTGACGAGAACGGGTATCCCGAGTTTAATAACCTCAACCTCGAGAAGGGCGCGGCGTTT
>JAITJA010000036.1 GCA_031279175.1 Odoribacteraceae bacterium | reverse complement strand
GATGCGTCTGACCTTACATGAGATGCGTCTGACCTTACATGAGATGCGTCTGACCATACATGAGATGCGTCAGACCATACATGAGATGCGTCAGACCATACATGAGATGCGTCAGACGGGACATGGTCGACGGACGACGCTCCATCATCCACGGTAGATAATCGACCATTAACCATTTGATGGAAGGATAACTCCAGTTAATGGCCGGTCACCCCCGTTTGATAGTCGAACAAAAAACGGTAGATAATAGATAATTGACGAGGGATCGCGTCTAATCCCTGCTCGTGTTCAGGAGAGCGGGATTACTGGTAAATCCCTGACCAGGAGAGCTTGAAATACTCCGTGTTCCAGGTAGCCCAGGCCTCGCGCGGGATATAAGTACTGATCCCGCAGGCGCGAGTCTTGTCCGGGATCGAGGTTTCCCAGAACGGGTCCGTGATATTCTGGTAGACGACCACCTTCTCGAGCTGGCTCTCGAAACGCCGGAACTGCTCGTCCGTGGCCATGTACTTCACGAACTCCCTCAAGTCGAAATAAACATCACTCGGGATATTAATCCGCGGGTACTTGAAGATCGTCCCCGGGAACGCGGAGGCGGGTATCGCGGCCACCTCGTCCTTCTTGCCGCTAAACACCTCGCGAGCGATCGTGTAGAGTTCGTCCAGCCCGGCGAGATCCAGCAGCGCGATCGAGGCGAAAAACGACTTCTGGTTCCTGTCATACAGGTTATAGAAATACTCGCAAGCCTTCTTCAGGTCATTCACGTCGCCCCAGAAATAGGAAAGAATCGCCGCGTACGGGAAGCCTTCGGCAACAATCTCGGCGGGGGTAGCGATGACATATCGCGTCTTGTCGCGCAACTCGTGGATCACCTCGATAGCGGACATCATGCACGCGTCAAAGAAAATAAACTCGAAGCCGGGAGGAATCGCGTCGGCCATCTCCCGGACATCCATTTGCGCGCTGGCGCTACTCTTGTCCTCGCCGAACGTACGCGTGAGTGGTCTCTCCTCCTCGAGCCGCTCGGCGATGGAGAGCGCGGAGATCTTCGCTCCCGCCGGCAGCCACCCGGTAGCGTGCGACCCCAGGATCAGGCCGTAAGAATCTGCCGGGTAGAGCGCCTTCGCTTCCTCGATCACGCGCCGCAACGTCCCCGGCGTCCCGGAATTTTCCTCCGGGTAGCTGATAACATTCTGTTTTATCACCGTGTCACCGCGCGTTGGCGCGATCTCGAATAACTCCGGGGCGGTGGAAGAGCCGTCGAAATATACCACCAACCGGCAATCTGTCCGCTTCATACCCTGTTGCATGTCCGCGATATTCTTGACCATGTAAGAAGAGAGGGAGTTATCCCCGGCAAGGTAAACGATGATCGTGCGTCTCACGCGGGTATTGTCCTGGTCATCCTGACAAGCAGATAGCGCGATAAGAAGCGCGCCTGTTATCCATCGAAGTATTCTTGTATTCATTGTCACGTGTATTTAACAGGGGGCAAAAGTAGAGAAATTAAACGATTCCCCAGCGCGCGAGGAGTGATGATGAAATTTATCTACATTTGATGCTGTTTAAAATGAATGAACATGAAACGCGTTGTATTTACCTTTCTGCTGGCGGTGACTTGCCTCGTCGCCATCGCGCGGGACGATCAATCGCCCGCTGACCTGGTTAACCCGTTGACTGGCACCGACTCGAAGTTCGCGCTGTCGAACGGGAATACTTACCCTGCCATCGCGCTCCCGTGGGGGATGAACGCGTGGACGCCACAAACCGGGAAGATGGGCGACGGGTGGGTCTACACGTATGACGCGGACAAGATCCGCGGGTTCAAGCAGACGCACCAGCCCAGTCCCTGGATCAATGACTACGGGCAGTTCTCGCTGATGCCCGTCACGGGGATGAAGATCGACCAGGAACGGCGCGCCAGCTGGTTCTCGCACAAGGCCGAGACTGCACGCCCGTATTATTACAAGGTGTACCTCGCCGACCATCACGTCACGACGGAGATCACCCCGACGGAACGATGCGCGCTCTTCCGCTTCGCGATGCCGGCGACTGATAGTGCCGTGGTCGTCGTTGACGCCTTCGACCGCGGGTCGCACGCGCGGGTAGACGCTTCGACGCGCCGCGTCACCGGCTATACCACGCGCAACAGCGGCGGCGTCCCGTCGAACTTCAAGAATTATTTCGTCGTGGAGTTTAGTCATTCCTTCGACTTCTTCTCCGCGTGGGACGGCGGGAAGCTCGTCCCCGGCGACGCCTTCACCGGGGAACACGCCGGCGTTGTCGTCGGGTTTCGCTGTCCCGCCGGCGCGATCATCGAGGCGCGCGCGGCCTCGTCCTTTATCAGCCTCGAGCAGGCGCTGCTTAATCTCGAGCAAGAGACCGGCGGGAAATCATTCGAGCAAGTCAAGGAGGAGGCGCGGGCGCGCTGGAACGAGATCCTCGGACGCGTCGAGGTGCAGGGAGAGAGGGCACAACGCGAGACGTTCTACTCCTGCCTCTACCGCTCCGTGCTCTTCCCCCGCGCCTTCCACGAGCGCGACGCGACGGGGGCCATCGTGCATTATAGCCCCTATAACGGGCAGGTGCTGCCCGGCTATCTCTTTACCGACACCGGCTTCTGGGATACCTTCCGTTGCCTCTTCCCGCTCCTCAATCTCGTCTATCCCTCTGTCAACGCGCGGATACAGGAGGGATTGCTGAATGCCTACAAGGAGAGCGGGTTTCTACCGGAATGGGCCTCCCCCGGCCACCGCTCCTGCATGATCGGGAACAACTCCGCCTCCGTCGTCAGCGACGCGATCGTGAAGGGTGTCACCCCGCCGGAGATCGCCGGGGCACTCCACGAGGCCATGCTCGCGACAGCCAATAGCGTCCACCCGCGCGTGCGCTCCACCGGGCGAGCAGGCTTCGAGTATTATAACCGCCTCGGGTATGTCCCCTGCAACGTCGGCATCAACGAAAGCGCCGCGCGTACCCTCGAGTACGCCTACGACGACTGGTGTATCTCCCGCTCCGCCCGCGTGCTCGGGCGACCGGAAGAGGAGATCCTGCTTTACGAGCAACGAGGGCAGAATTATCGCCACGTCTTCGACCCCGAGACCTCACTGGCACGCGGGAGAAACGAGGACGGCTCGTTCCAGTCTCCCTTCAACCCCTTCAAGTGGGGTGACGCCTTCACGGAGGGAAATAGCTGGCATTATACCTGGTCCGTCTTCCACGACGCCCGCGGCCTGGCCACTCTCATGGG
>JAITJA010000213.1 GCA_031279175.1 Odoribacteraceae bacterium | reverse complement strand
GTGGCGCGAAAGTTCGCTGCAAAACGCGGCGAGGTTTCGCGTGGCGCGGAGAGCTCGCCGCGAAACGCGGCAAGGTTTCGCGTGGCGCGTGGCGTTCACTGCAAAACCTGGCAAGGCCCCGCGTGGCGTGGCGAGGTCGCTGTCGCGAGAAATAAAAACAGGCAGGGAGGATAATCCTGCCTGCCTGTTATCATTCAAGTCGCGAGTCAATAGACGATCGTCATCTCCTCCAGCAAATTCTTCGCGCCGGCGATCTTGTCGATGACAAACAACACGTAGCGCGTGTCCACGTTGATGCAACGCTGCAAATTTTCCTCGAAGTCGATGTCACCGGACATGGCCTCGGAGTTGCCGTCGAAAGCGACGCCGATCAGCTCGCCGTTCGCGTTAATCACCGGTGAGCCGGAGTTACCGCCGGTGATGTCATTATTCGTGATAAAGCAAGTCACGAGGTTATCCTTCCCGTAAGGCGCGAAATCCCTCGCCGCGTACAACGCTTTCACCCTTGCCGGGACCTCGAACTCGCTTCCGGCCGGGCCTTCTTTCTCGATGACGCCCGTCAGCGTCGTGTAGTAATCGTAGATCACCCCGTCCTTGGGCTTGTAACTCCCGACCTTCCCGTAAGTCAGGCGGATCGTGGAATTGGCGTCCGGCGACCAAATTTTCTCCGGGTACATCTTCATCAGGCCGTTGACGAAGAGGCGGTCGCCCTTGCTGATGGCCTGCCGGGCGCTGGTGGACTCCGCGCTCAGCCGCGTGTAGAGGGCGCGCGTGGCCTTCCCGACCTGGAAGCAGGGGTCGGCGTCGAGCTTCTTCCGCGACGGGTTGTCGATGAAGGCCTTCAGCCGCTCCTCGCTCGTGAAGACGGACTTGGCGTACATCTCCCTGGCGAATTTCTCGAAGTTGCCCTTGTATTTTTTCTGCACGACGCGGAAGCTCTCCGGCCACCGTCCCTCGTCCACGCGGTCGCGGTAGAGGCGGAAGAGCACGGCGACGAGGTTCTCGTCAATCTTCACGTCGACGTTCTTGAAGAACAATTCCACGCTGGCTTTCAGGCGTTCCTTGATATCTTTTTTCTTCTCCTCGCTGGTTTCCGGGGCGAGGAGCGCCTCGAACATGTTCCCGCTCCCGATCTCGTGGGCGAGGCGTGGGAGCTCGGGGACGAACAACGTTTCGCCGAGGTAGGTTATTGCCGTGGAGCCGTCGCGCTTCTCGCGGTAGCCGTCCCGGATCATTTCCAGTGCTTTCCCGTGGCTGGCGACGCGCGCGGGATCGGCGTTTACCCATCCCGTGAATTCCTGTTCCAGCTGGAGTTTAGCGTCGATGGTACGGAGGTTCTCGAGGGCGATATTTTGCTCGCGGGAATACTTCCAGTAGTTGGCGCACTGCGCGTACTTGGCGGCGTACTGGATGCGGGTGGCCGGCGAGGCGTCCATGCCGGCTTTCATGACGCGGAGGGTTTCGGTGCGCGCCTCGTGGCGGATGGTGTTGACCGTCATCGTCTCCTCCAGGCCGAAGCTGGTGAGGAAGTGGTCCGTGGACCCGGGGAATCCCATGATCATCGCGAAGTCGCCGTCCTTCACTCCCCCTGCCGAGACGGGGAAGAAGTGCCTCGGGCTCAGCGGGACGTTTGCCGGGGAATAGGCGGCTGGCTCGCCGTTCGGGGCGGTGTAGACCCGCAGCAGGGAGAAGTCGGCCGTGTGCCGCGGCCATGCCCAGTTGTCGGTGTCACCGCCGAACTTGCCCAGGCTTTGTGGTGGCGCCCCGACGAGGCGGACGTCGAGGTAGATCTTGTAGACGAAGAGGAAGAACTGGTTGCCCTCGAACATGGATTGCACCTGGGCCTGTAATTTTTTCCCGTTCGTGGCCTCCCGGGTGATTGTCCTGGAGATATTCGCGATGGCGCTTTCGCGTTCGTGCTCGCTCATCTGGTCGTTGAGCGCGGCGTTCACGCGGTCGGTGACGTCCTCCATCCACTGTAGGATTGACGCCGATGTTCCCGGGCTGCTGATTTCCTCGTTCATCGCGCGAGCCCAGAAGCCGTTCGAGAGGTAATCGTGCTCGAGGGTTGATTGTTCTTGTATCAGGCTGAACGCGCAGTGGTGATTGGTCATCACCAATCCTTTTGGCGAAATGATCTCGCCGGTGCAGAAGTGGCTGAAGGGTCGTCCGATCCTTCCCAGTCCGACGACGGCGTCCTTCAGGCAGGCCTGGTTGACCGCGTAGATATCTTCCGCGCTTAACCTGTACCCCATCGCGCGCATGGCGTCAATGTTCTTGTTTAACAACGAGAGCAGCCACATGCCCTCGTCTGCCCGTGTCGTGAAGGTCGCGAGCACGGCAATCATGATAATACAAATCTTCTTCATTAATTACGTTTTTATTGTTAAGGGTGTCTTTTGATTTCTATTCATCGTCTGGTCTCGTTATTTTTCGATTAATCTGGAAATCCCCGCGAAGGTATACAAAAAGGGGGATCTCCCGCGTTTATTTCGGTCGAGATGACGCGACAGGCATGAAACAACGGGGTTGTTCCTCGCGAAAGCGCGCGGCGGGGCGGCGATGTACCGTAACCATGGGGCGTGGCGTCGTGATCCGCGTCCCCTCGCCGGTTGCATATCGCGGTGGTTCCTCGAATAAAAATTCTACTGGAAAACTGTTTGTTACCTGTTTGGAGCTCTCTTTTTTTTTCTATTTTTGGTATACGCGCGTCCGGGAAAGGAGAGAGGCGGGGACAATCTCTATTTCTTGTTGTATTCGTTCAGCGAAAGGATTTCCGCGGGAGGCCAAAATAGGCCGGGAATTTTATAGATGCATGAAACAACGGTAAGTAAGGGACGAGAAGGATAACCGCGAGGACGAGCGATAAACGAGCGTAGAATATATATTCACCATCTAAAACATAATCGATATGCCAAAAGGAGTTTATCAATTGCCCGTGGCCAGTAACGAACCGATCATGAGTTACGCCCCGGGTTCACCCGAGAAAAAAGAGTTGAAAGCGGCTATCGCGAAGACGCGCGCCGCGGTCGCGGATATCCCCATGATTATCGGGGGAAAAGAAGTCCGCACGGGGAAGACGTTCGACGTCCGCCCGCCTCACGATCACGCCCACCTGCTGGGACGTTATCACCAGGGCGATCACGCGCACGTGCGCGCCGCTATCGAGGCCGCGCTCGCGGCTAAACCCGCGTGGGAGAAGACGCGGTGGGAGAGCCGCGCGGCTATTTTCCTGAAAGCTGCCGAGCTGCTGGCAGGCCCCTACCGCCAGCAGATGAATGCCGTCACGATGCTCGGGCAGTCCAAGAATGCTTTCCAGGCCGAGATCGATTGCGTGTGCGAGCTGGCGGATTTCTTCCGGTTTAACGTCAAGAACATGTACGAGATTTATCACCAGCAACCCAGCTCGTCGCCGGGCACGTGGAATCGCGTCGAGTGGCGACCGCTGGAAGGCTTCGTCTGGGCGCTGACGCCGTTTAATTTTACCTCCATCGCCGGTAACCTGCCCACCGCGCCCGCCCTGATGGGGAATGTCTGCGTGTGGAAGCCGTCGAAGACTGCCGTCTATTCCGCCTACCTGATCATGAAGATCCTGCAGGAGGCCGGGCTGCCGGACGGGGTGATTAATCTGGTCTATTGTTCGGGGCCTACCGCCGCCGACGTCATGCTGAAGGATAAGGATTTCGCGGGGATACACTTTACCGGGTCGACCGGCGTGTTTAATGACATCTGGGCGAATATCGTGAAGAATATCTCGAATTATCGCTCCTACCCGCGCATCGTGGGCGAGACCGGTGGTAAGGATTATATCTTCGCCGACCCTACCGCTAACCCGGTGGAGGTGGCCACTGCCATGACGCGTGGCGCTTTCGAGTATCAAGGGCAGAAATGTTCGGCCGCTTCCCGCGCGTATGTCCCTGCCTCGCTCTGGCCCGCGATAGAGGCCCGGCTCAAGCAGGATGTCGCCGCGATCAAGATGGGTGGCGTGGAGGATTTCACCTGTTTCGTGAACGCCGTGATCGACGAGGCCTCTTTCGACAAGCTGGCGCGGGCAATCGATGACGCGAAGGCCTCTCCCGACGCGGAGATCGTGGCCGGCGGGACGCACGATAAGTCGCGCGGGTATTTCATCGCCCCCACCGTGATCCGGGTTTCGCGACCGGATTATATCACCATGCAGGAGGAGTTGTTCGGCCCCGTGCTTACCGTCTTCGTGTACGAGGACGCGCGGGTAGACGAGACGCTTGACTTGCTGGATAACGGGTCGATCTACGCGCTGACCGGCGCGATCTTTTCGAACAACCGGGCGAGTATCGAGAAGCTGACCGAGCGCCTCACGCATACCGCCGGGAATTTCTATATCAACGATAAGCCAACCGGGGCCGTCGTGAACCAACAGCCGTTCGGCGGCGGGCGGGCCTCCGGGACGAATGATAAGGCCGGGACGATATTTAACCTGTTGCGGTGGGTCTCCCCGCGGGCGATCAAGGAGACCTTTATCCCTGCCACGGGGTATCTCTATCCCAACTTCCTCGAGGAGTAGGACGAAACCTCGGGTAGTAAAATGAAACCGGGCCTGGCAAACTGCCAAGGCCCGGTTCCGTTTACAGCGATCCCCGCGTTTACAAGATCTCGATGTGTTCCTGATCCGTTAGCTTCTCGCAATACAAGCACCGCAGGACGATGGGCGCGCTCCCCACCACGTCGAACTTTGTTTTCACGTTCTGGTGATTGGTAATGCACTGTGGATTCACGCACCGGGCAATGCCCTCGACGCGCTTCGGCACGTTGACGGTCTTCTTTTCCACCACCTCGAAGTTACAGATGATATTAATCTTTGCCGATGGCGCTACCAGGGCCAGCTTGTCGATCTCCTCGTCCACGAGAAAACGATCGGATATCTTGATAATTGCTTTCTTCCCCAGTTTATTACTCGCGAGGTTATTGCCGAACGTGATCGTGTTGTCGCAAGAGGCAATACCCAAAACATTGATCACGTCGAACAACTTCCGCGCGGGGATATGATCGATGACCGTGCCGTTTTCCACGGCGCTCACCTGCAGTAATTCCTTTTTTGCTGTCATAACTTCATTCGTTTACCATGTTAAATTTAATGCCTTGAAAATAATTGCCTGCCGGGTATAGACGCCATTCCGCGCCTGGTCAAAATAGTAGGCTTTCTTGTTCTCGTCCACGTCCTCGTTGATCTCGTTGACGCGCGGGAGCGGGTGCAGGATGCGCAGGTTGTCCTTCGTGCCTGCCAGCATCGAGTTGTGCAGGACGTAGACATTCTTCACCTTCTCGTACTCCAGCAGGTCGGCGAAGCGCTCGCGTTGCACGCGGGTCATGTAGAGGATATCGGCGCTATTGATCACATCGTCCAGCTCCCGGTGCTCGTGGTAAGGGATATGCAAGCTATCGAGAAACAACTTGTACGTTGCCGGCATCTCCAGCTCGCCCGGAGAGATAAAATGGAAGACCGGGTTAAAGTGGCTCATCGCCTGCAAGAGCGAGTGCACCGTCCGCCCGTATTTCAGGTCGCCCACCATGAAGATCTCCAGGTTATCCAGCCGGCCTTGCGTCTTGTAGATCGAGTAGAGATCGAGCATTGTCTGGGTAGGATGCTGGTTAGCGCCGTCGCCCGCGTTAATCACCGGCACTGACGCGACCTCGCTGGCAAAGCGGGCGGCCCCTTCCAGCGGGTGACGCATCACGATCAAGTCGCAATAGTTATCCACCATCTTGATCGTGTCCTTCAGCGACTCACCCTTCGAGGTGCTCGTCGACGAGGAGTCGGCAAAACCGACGATCCGCCCCCCCATCCTGCTGATGGCGGTCTCAAAACTCAAGCGCGTGCGCGTCGAAGGCTCGAAAAACAAAGAGGCCACCACCTTCCCCTCCAGTAAATGGTTGTTCGGGCACTCCTCGAACCGGGCCGCGGTCTTCAACACCTCCAGTATCTCCTCCTTCGAGTAATCGGTAATAGAAATCAAGCAATTATTCATACGTGTATATTTAAGTAATTATCTCCCTAATTCTATCCGCGATATCCGCGGCGACCGCGCGCTTGGGCTTCACGGCATATTCCGTCACGCGCCCTTCCCGGTCGAGGATCGTCACCTTGTTCGTCTCCACCTGGAAGCCGGCGCCGGCGTCATTCAAGCTATTCAGGACGATCAGATCCAGGTTCTTCCGTTGCATCTTGGCCCGCGCGTTAGCGATCTCGTCCCGCGTCTCAAGCGCGAACCCCACCAGCCGTTGGCGCTCTCCCTTCATCTCTCCCAGCGCGGCGGCGATATCCCGCGTGGGGCGTAGCGTCAGCAACAAGTCACTCTCCTCCCGCTTTAACTTGGTCATCGACGGGGAGACGGGGGTGAAATCAGCCACCGCCGCGCACAGCACCCCGACGTCCATCCCCGGGAAGAGCGATACCGTCGCGTCGTACATCTCTCCTGCCGAGGTGACATCTACCCGCCGCACGCCCGGGTGATCCATCGATAAAGAGGTCGGGCCACTGACCAACACCACCTCCGCGCCGCGGTCTGCCAGCTCTCTTGCCAGCGCGTACCCCATCTTCCCCGACGAGAAGTTACCGACAAAACGAACGGGGTCAATCTTCTCGCGCGTCGGTCCTGCCGTCACCACCACCTTTACCCCCGCCATCTCCTTGAGAACAAAAAAGCGTTCCAGGAAATCCAGGATTTGCTCCGGCTCTTCCATCCGTCCCTTTCCCGTCAAGCCGCTGGCCAGCTCGCCTTCTCCCGGTTCGATCACCGCGTCTCCCCTCAGTCGCAACACCTCCAGGTTATGCCGCACGGCCGGGTGGGCGTACATGTCCATGTCCATTGCCGGCGCGATCACCACCGGGCACCGGGCCGACAGGTAAGTCGTCAGCAACAAGTTATCCGCTATCCCCGCGACCATCTTCCCGATCGTGTTTGCCGATGCCGGCGCGATCAGGTAGAGATCGGCCCACGTCCCCAGGTCCACGTGCGAGTTCCACGCCCCGTTCTCCGGGTCATAGAAATCGACCATGATCGGGTTCTTCGACAGCGTGGCCATTGTCAGCGGGGTAATAAACTCCTTGGCCAGCGGGGTCATCACCACCTTCACCGCGGCCCCTGCCTTCACCAGCAAGCGCGCCAGCGCGGCGGCCTTGTATGCCGCGATACTTCCCGTGACTCCCAGTATAATATTCTTTTCCAGCATGACCGTTTTATTGAAAAATAAGGCTGTATTTTCGATACAGCCTTTCACGTTAATTTCTTATTCCTTCGCGTTCCCTTTTTCTTTCGAGTTACGGAAATAGATCTCGTTGTCCTCGAATTCCTGCATGGCGATCAGCACGGGTTTCGGGAGTTTCTCGTAAAACTTCGAGATCTCGATCTGCTCGCGATTCTCGAACACCTCCTCCAGGTTATCCGCGTACGAGGCAAACTCCTGCAATTTCTTGCTCAGGTCATCTTTCATTTCCACAGAGATCTGGTTAGCCCTTTTCCCGATGACGGCGACGGCCTCGTAGATGCTGTCGGTTTTGGCTGACAACGCCGCGGTATTCCGCGTGGTCGTGTTTGATGGTGCTGTTATCCTTTTGAAATCAATCATGAGTATATATTTTATTACGTGTTAATCATCTTCCGTGTCGGCCGGGGTCAATCGTTCCAGGTACGCGTTAATTGTCTCGTACTTCGCGGCCATTTGTTCGGCGTACTGGCTATTGGGGTACTCGTCGATAAAGAAATAATACTCCTCCTTGGCCTCCGTGAAGCGCTCGTACTGCAACGCCTCGTAGCTATTGAAAGCGATCTCGAACTTCGAGTTAAAGAGCATGTACATGATCTCCTCCCGGTATTTCGTGCCCGGGTAATCCTTCAGGCAGTTATCGAAACAGATCACGGCGGCCTTGTACTGTTCGCGCCGGTAATAATTCTCGGCGGATAGAAAATCCTTGTACGACAACTTGTCGCGCAGGATATCCATGTACTCGTTTATCTGGTCTTTCCGGTAATTATCCGGGTAGCGGGTCAGGAACAACTGGAAATCCCTGATCGCGGCCTCCGTGTCCTCCTGGTCCAGCCGCACGTTGGGGGAGAGCAAGTAGTTACAATAACCGATCATGTACAGGCAATCCTCCACGTTCTCGTTCTCGGGGAAGCTCTTCACGAAGCGGCGAAAATCGTCTACTGCTTGCACGTAATCTTTCTGGTTATAGCTACACAACGCGATGTAATAATCCACCGTTGGTTCTTGCGAGCGCCCCCGGAACAACTCGCGCACGCTCGAGAAGAGGTCCTTCGAGCGCTTGTAATCCCCCCGGTTATAATACTCTATTGCCTTGCGGTAGACCAGCGCGTAGTCGTCGCTCTTCAGGAGCTGCTGGTACTCGCCGCACGACGTCAACATGATACATGCAAGGAAAAAAATTAAAATCTTACTCGTCATAACCTTTCTTTTTTGCGCCAGGCAAAGGTAAGCGATTATCGTCAACGCGCAAGGCGCGGAAAGAGAAAAAAATACGCCCGCGGGAGCGCGCGAAAATAACGCGGCCGGGCGCGGGCGCGATTCGTTTCGCGACGTCACGTTTTTCGCCCGCGCCGGGAGGTGGCCGGGATATCCGCGAAACCCGTGGCAAGGGCGGGGGCGCGTTTGTAAATATTTAGTTAATGATTTCTTAACGGGCGGGGAGGACGCGGGGGATTCTCGCGATTTCGCGCGCGTCGGGAAACGGAACGCGAGGGGGGTGCGCGGCGTCGCGAAAGACGAAAACCGGCACGCGGGAGGTGGTCGCGACGGCGCGAGCGACGAGAAGTGACACGCGATGTGTAGTCGCGGGGCCGCGAGTGGCGGATACCGGCACGCGGGAGGTATTCGCGGGCTTGCAGTGTCAGTTCGCGCGGTGGAAAATGGCCGTCGCGGGCTCGCGAACAGGCCCCGCGCCCCGCGAGAAGCCTTCGCGAGCTCGCGAGGGTCTCTCGCGAGCCGCGGGAAGCTTTCGCGAGCT
>JAITJA010000211.1 GCA_031279175.1 Odoribacteraceae bacterium | reverse complement strand
TCCCCCCACGCGTGCATGACAAGGGCGCGCGATCTCTCTTCTTGCCTTCATGAAGGCAAGAAGAGAGATCGCGCGCCCTTGTCATGCACGCGTGGGGGGAGAAAACATTCGAGATTACCGGTTAACGGGAGATCGGAGGGGAGACTGCAAGAAATATTTCAGCTTGTGATAGAGCGGGGAGGGAGACTGCAAGAAATATTTCAGCCCGTGATAGAGCGGGGAGGGGGAGTGCAGGAAATATTTCAGCTTGTGATAGAGCGGGGAAGGGAGACGGGAAATGTAGCGTGCGCCGGAGCTATCTCCTCGCGAGCAGGAAGAATAAAATCTCCCGCGTGCCGTTGGCGAACTTGTCGCGCAGGCGTCGCACTCCCTCTTTCAGCAGGAACTTCACGGTGTTGATGGAAATGGATAACTCGTTGGCCACCTCCTGGTAAGACTGCCCGCGGAGCATGACTCCTTGCACGACCAGCCGCGTGCGTTCGGGCAGGTGATTGATCTCTCGCGTGACCCGTTCCACCCGTTCGTCCGGGAAATTGAAGAACGCCTCGACAGGGATCTCCACGGCAGAGATGTCGACCGGGTCGCGCAGCAAGTCGCGCCTGGATCGCTCCGAGCAACAGGCATTTCGCACGCCCGCGTATAGGTACGACGGGAGCAGGCGGACGGGCGCGCGCTCCAGGTAACGATCGCTCCACAGGCGGATGTAGAACTCCTGCACGACGTCTTCCGCGCGGCCGCGATCGCCAAGTAGTTTCTCGGCATACAGGACCAATGACGCGTAATACTTGTCGAACAGTATCCTGACGCCGTCGCGCGGGTTGGCGGCGAAGCGTTTCAAAATCTCCTGGTCTGTAATCATTTTCACGGTATTCAATCTCGGTTGCCGCGAAAGTAGGAGAAAAAACCGGTTACCGCTCTTTTTGTCGCGAAAACTACCGGGCCGGCGGGGGGGACGGCAGGGGGGACGGCGGGGGGCGCGCCGGCGGGGGGGACGGCGGAAATACCGGGGAATCGTTTACCTTCGCGGGGAACATTAACACGTGCATCATGCGTCAGATCCTCCTCTTGTTACTTGTCACTTGCCCGCTCGCTGTCGCGGCCCAGTTCGTTGACCTTGGTCAAGACCCTGCCTCCGTCCGCTGGCGACAGATCAACGCGCCGGCGTTTCGTCTCGTCTATCCCGACTTCTTCGAGGAGCGCGCGCGAGAGATTGCCCGGTTGTACACCCGTCTCTACGCGCATGACAATTCCCTGGGGGCGCGCGCCGGCTATATCTCCATGATCATCCGCGCCAACGGTGGGATCTCGAACGGCAATGCCGGGTGGGCTCCAAAGAAGAGCGAGCTTTACGCGACGCCGCCGCAGGATGCAAACGCGCGTTGGTTGGAGCACCTGTGCGTGCACGAGTTCCGGCACGTTGTCCAGTACGACAAGATCAACCAGGGACTTTCGCGCGCGCTATACCGGGTGCTCGGCGAGCAATACACGATGGCGCTCGTCGGTCTTTTCGTCCCGATGTGGTTGCTCGAGGGAGACGCTGTTGTCTTCGAGACCGCGGCCACGAGCGGTGGCAGGGGACGGTCGCCGGAATTCCTGAACGCGGTGAAGGCCCGCGTCGTGGAGAAAGGCGCGGACGCTTACCGGCGCGCGGTGCTTGGCTCGGCGCGCGAGATCATCCCGGATCGTTACGCGCTCGGCTACTTCATGGTCGGGAACGGGAGAATTCATTACGGCGCGCGTCTCT
The DNA here is from genome assembly GCA_031279175.1 of Odoribacteraceae bacterium. Taxonomy (GTDB): domain Bacteria; phylum Bacteroidota; class Bacteroidia; order Bacteroidales; family Marinifilaceae; genus JAIRKS01. Next base: position 14,499 of record JAITJA010000211.1, on the reverse strand, counting down.
GGCAGCGAGTATTCGAACGCGTTGGCCGCCGCCCGCACGAGCTGTTCCCCGTTTCGCTCGCGCTGCGAGACGTCGCGGGGGCCCGTCGGGACTCGCTCTGGAACGATCTCTCGTTTCGCTCCCTCTTCGATAACCCGGATAGCTTGAAGCGCGCCAACGAGGGGTGGAACTCGATCATCACCTTGTACCGGGATAACTTCTCGGAGTTGCGACAATACTGGAAACGGGAGGCGGCGGCAATCGAGCATCTCTTCGACACGATCGCGACGGGAAGTCGCGGCGACGCCGTGCACTATCACTCTCCCGTGGCGGCAGGAAACGGTCGCGTCCTCGCGTACAAGGAGGGACCGGGAGAGGCCGGCGCGATCGTCGAGCTACACGCGGGACGCGAGCGCGTCGTCACCCGCGTCGGGATGATGACCGACCCCTCGATCGCCTACCGCGACGGGGTGCTGGTGTGGTCGGAGTACAAGCCGCACCCCCGGTGGGAACACGGGGGAAAGATGACGCTCGTCACCCGGAACGCGATCACCGGGGAGCGTCGCCGTTATCCCGCGGCGGAGAATCGTTTCGCGCCTTTCGCCGCCCGGTTCGACGGGAAGCCCGCCTGGGGATTCGTCGAGGTGGACCGGGCGAACAGGGCCGCGATCGTGATTGCCGATTCGACGTTCCGGGAGCTGGCGCGCTATAACGCCCGGGAGGATGAGCTCTTTGTACATCCCTCGTTCGAGGGGGAGGACGCGATACTGGCCGTCTCCCTGTCTGCCGCCGGCCAGCAGGTTATCCGGGTTGATACTCGCTCCGGGGCAAGACAGGAGCTCGCGCCACCGTCTCCCTGGGAGATTGATCGCCCCGTCGCCACGCCCGCCGGCGTTATCTATCGTTCGGCCCGGGGCGGTAACAATGCCATTTATCGCGGGACGGATCTGCTGGTGGAGGCGCGGTTTGGCGCTCGTTATCCCTCCCTTTCCCCGGGCGGTGACACGCTTTACTTCTCTTTTTATACTGCTGACGGTTATCGCCCGGCGCTTGTCCCGCTGTCGCGCGTTGTCCCCCGCGTCGCTCCCCGCGTCGCGAATCCCTTTCCCCTTGCCGACGCGCTGTCGCGGGACGAGGGATGGGACTTTTCACCCCCGGTGGATACCTCGGCATACAATGGGAAACCTTATAATAAGGCGTTGCACGCGGTGAACGTGCATAGCTGGGGCCCGTTTTTTCCTGATCGCGATAACATGACGGTCTACCCCGGGCTGGCCGTTAGCTCGCAAGATCACTTGAGCACGTTTTACTGGAGCGCCGGGTACGTGTGGGATGACGGGTACGCGGACGGGAACTGGAAAGTGAACGCGACTTACCGCGGGCTGTGGCCGACGTTCAAGGTAAATGTCAGGGAGGGAAGGACGAGCGCGACGGTGGAACAAAGAGCCGCCGCGCGTACCGGGCAGGTGGACACGATCCGGTTTACCGATCGCGCGCGGGAAGCGCGGTTCACCGCGTCGGTGGAGTTCCCGGTGAACTTCTCCGGCGGCGGACGCTCGAGGTATGTCGCCCCGCGCGCGCTCTTCTCGCTGCGCGGCGCGTACCGGCGGGAGACGGGTGACTTGCGCGTGCTCGATAACGGCGCGTGGAGGGAAGGTAACGCCGGCAATTATCGACTGGAACGCGAGAACTACTGGTCGCGCGTCATGCAGTACGAGGTTGTCTTCTATAACCTGGCCCGTACGAGTACCCGCGACCTCTATCCCCGTACCGGCGAACGGCTGGAAGTCGGCGTCGCGCGGGCGTTCTCCGGTGGAACGAGTAACGCGAGTACATGGTGGGCCAGCGGTAACCTGTACCTGCCGGGCGTCGCGCGGTATCACTCGGTCGCGCTCTATGCCGGGTACCAGCAGAAATCAGATCCCGCGCGTATACCGGGTAACCAGGTGCTCTCCCCGCGCGGCACGTTCCTGTCAGATGACCACCTCGTCTCGGCGCGCCTCTCGTATTACTTGCCCCTGGCGTACCCTGACTGTAGCCTGACGCCGCTTCTCTATGTCCGGAGGATTAGCGGCGGGGTGTTTATCGACGCCGCCGCGACCATCAAGGCGGAACGCGTCATTAGCCCCGGCGACGGCGCGATCTCTATCGCGTCACCACGCGTCACCCGGGGTTATCGCTCCTATGGAGTGGAAGTCTCGAGCGATACGCGCCTTCTCGACTTGACGTTCCCGGTGACCGCGGGCTTCCGCGCCGGCTACGAGACGCGCTCCCGCTCACTCTTCTTTAACCTGCTACTTTCGGTTGGTCTGTCGATCTGACCGCGCGCTCCCGCCGGGGAGATGCTTCTTCGCGCGGCCGCTACCGGTTACTTGCCGGTGACGCGCTTGATCTCGTTGAGTTTGTTGAGGGCCTCGAGTGGCGTTAACGCGTCAATGTCGAGGCTGGCGATCTCGTCTCGGACGCGCGCTAACGCGGGATCTTCCGGTTGGAAGAGGGTCAGTTGTAATCCTTCCCGCGCCCCTGCCACGCGCGAGAGGTTTTTCTGGAGGTAATTGCTGCTTCCCTTGTCGTTCTCGAGCTGCTCGAGAATCGCGGTGGCTCGCTGGATGATGGAACGCGGTAGGCCCGCCATCTTGCCGACCTGTATGCCAAAGGAGTGGTTAGATCCTCCCTCCACGAGTACCCGCAGGAAGACGATCGCGTTACCGACCTCGCGCACGGAGACGTTATAATTCTTGATCTTCCGGAAGGATCGCTCCATTTCATTCAGCTCGTGATAGTGGGTAGCGAAGAGCGTCTTGGCGTGGTGACGCGGGTGCTCGTGCAGGTACTCGACGATTGCCCAGGCGATGGAAATCCCGTCGTAGGTGGAGGTTCCCCTCCCCAGCTCGTCAAAGAGCACGAGACATCGATCGGAGATGTTGTTCAGGATGCTGGCCGCCTCGTTCATCTCGACCATGAAAGTAGATTCTCCAAGGGAGATGTTGTCCGACGCGCCGACGCGGGTAAATACCTTGTCGAGATAACCGACGCGCGCGGCGCGTGCCGGCACGAAACTTCCTGCCTGCGCGAGGATCACGATGAGGGCAGTCTGCCGTAACAAGGCCGACTTTCCCGCCATGTTGGGGCCGGTGATGATGATGATCTGCTGGCGTTCGTTGTCGAGGTATAGATCGTTGGCCACGTAGCTCTCTCCCGGTGGTAACTGTTGCTCGATGACGGGATGCCGCCCACCCTTGACGTCGATCTCGAAGGAGTCGTCGATCACGGGCCTGCAATAGTTGTTGGTGACGGCAACAGCGGCAAACGAGAGGAGCGCGTCGACGCGCGCGATCACCCGGGCGTTGGTTTGTATCTCCTTGACGCGGGAGAGGGCGAGGCGAAGCAGTTCGCCGTAGAGCGCGCTCTCTAGCTCACCGATGCGCTCGCCGGCGCCGAGCACCTTCTCCTCGTAGGTTTTCAGCTCCGGCGTGATGTATCGCTCGACGTTGGCGAGCGTCTGCTTGCGAATCCAGTTGTTTGGCACTCGCGCCACGTTCGCCTTCGTGACCTCGATAAAATACCCGTAGACGCTGTTGACGTTGATCTTCAAGGACGGGATGTTGGTTCGCTCGATCTCCCGTTGTTGCATCCGGGCGAGCAACTCCTTCCCATTCGCGAGCATCTCCCGCAGCTCGTCCAGCTCGTCGTTCGCTCCTTCCGCGATGACATTTCCCTTGCTCAGCATCGCGGGCGCGTTCTCGTTGAGACGCGCGTCGATCTCGCGGGTGAGATCCTCGCACGCGTCGAGCTGCTCCATCCAGCGGGCCAGCACCGGGTTGCCCGCGTCGATGCACAGCGAGCGGAACGGCGCGATCGTCTGTAATGCCACCTTCAACTGCACCATCTCCCGCGGCGTGAGCCGTCCCGCGGCGATCTTCGACGCCAGCCGCTCGAGATCACCGATCACGCCGAGCAGCGACGCCAGTGCCTCCCGTTTCCCCGCGTCCCCCGCCAGTGTCTCGACAATATCGAGACGCTCGTTGATGGCTTCCGGCGACTTCAACGGCATGGCGAGCCAGCGGTGTAACGTCCGTCGTCCCATCGGCGTGACGGTGCGGTTGACAACGTCGACAAGCGACTTCCCCCCCGCGTGCAGTGGGTCGAGCACCTCGAGATTGCGCAGCGTGAAGCGATCGAGCAGCAAGTGATCCGCCTCGTCGATCCGGGAGATGGAGGTGACGTGAGCGACCAGGTCATGGCGGGTCATGTCGAGATACGAGAGGAGCGCGCCCGCTGCAGATACCCCCCGTTCGAGCGACTGGATGCCGAACCCTTTCAGCGACCCCACGTCGAAGTGCCGCTTGAGGCGCTCCGCGGCGGAGGAGATATCGAAAAACCACGGCTCCACGGGATAAGTATAATACTTCGTGCCGAAGCACGCGGAGAAAGCCTGTTCCGTTCCCTTGGGGTAGAGCACTTCCTTGGGCTGGAATCCGTTCATGATCTTCTCGATGGTCGCGACACTTCCCTCCGCGACGAAGAACTCCCCCGTGGAGAGGTCGAGGAGCGATAGGCCGGCAAGCTCCTTCCCGGGGACGGTCGAGGCGGGTAGCGTGACGGAAGCGAGAAAGATATTACCGGTGCTGTCGATGGCCTCGCTATTATATGAAAGTCCCGGCGTGATCAACTCGGTGATGCCTCGCTTGACCAGCTTGTTGGTCTTCTTCGGGTCCTCGAGCTGCTCGCAGACGGCGACGCGATACCCATTCTTCACGAGTTTCGGGAGGTAAGTATCGATCGAGTGATACGGGAAACCGGCCAGCTCCAGGGATCCTGCCGCCCCGTGAGATCGTTTCGTGAGCGTGATCCCGAGGGTTCGCGCGGTAATGATCGCGTCCTCCCCGAACGTCTCGTAGAAATCCCCCATCCGGTAGAGCAAGATCGCGTCGGGATACTGGGCTTTAGCCGCGTAGTACTGTTGCATGAGCGGGGTTTGTTCCCCTGGAGCCTTCGCCATATGTTCGCTTGTAATTTCGTGGTTGATTCGGATTCAAAAGTAGTGTTTTGACCTGTATTCCGCCATGCCGCGTGGATATTTTTGTAGCTTCGCGGGCATGAACGTGAATAAGCACCTGATATGACTATATTAAACGAGTTAAAAGCATACCGGCACGCCTTCCTCGAGGAGATGATCGAGTTCGAGCTGGACGGGGTTATCAAGAAGGAGGCAGCGGCAGCCCACGGGCGAGCAAGCTTCGAGACGTGCCTCTCGTGCATGGACTATACCTCGCTCGAGACTACCGACACGGTAGCGACAGTGACGGCAAAGATCGCGGCAATGCAAGATAAATTGAAGGGAAACGGGCTACCGGGAGTAGCGTCTGTCTGCGTCTACCCCCGTTTTGCCGGTCCGACGCGTCAATCTCTCTCGGGCACGTCGATCAGGACGGCCGTCGTCGCGGGTGGTTTCCCGTCGGCGGGCACTTTCGCGGCAGTCCGGGAGCTGGAATGTCGTCTCGCCATCGAGGCGGGGGCGGAAGAGATCGACGTGGTCATCCCCGCGGGGGAGATACTGGAAGAAAACTACCAGCAGGTGTACGACGAGCTGGTCGCCACGCGGGAGATCTGCGCGGGCGTCACCTTGAAAGCCATCATCGAGACGGGAGAGTTGAAAGAGATCCAGCCGATCTTCCGCGCCGCGTTGATCTGCGCGTATGCCGGCGCGGACTTCGTGAAAAGCTCCACGGGGAAAGTACCGGTAGGCGCTACCCCCGTCGCGATCACCGCGATATGCGAGGCGCTCCGGCAGTTCCGCGCGCGGACGGGGAAGCGGGTAGGCGTGAAGATCTCCGGTGGCGTCACCAGGCCGGACAGTGCCGTGGCGTACATGACCATCGTCCGCCACAATCTCGGGGAGGAATGGATCGCGCCGCGCTACTTCCGGTTAGGGGCCTCGCGCCTGCTGGACGAGTTAATCAGGGAATGTAAACAATACGCGGGGTCCCGCGACAAATAAATCATGGACGAACTTAATATTAGACTGAGGGAGACCGCCGCCGTGCTCGAGCGCGCCGCTGCCGCCGATCCTTTTATACCGCGACCGACCCGCGCGTTGCCGGGCGTTGACGTCACGCGGGAGATGATGCACCTCGTGAAGGCCCTCCTCTTCCCCGGGTTCTTCGACGATGCCGGGCGCGACGCCGAGACGCTCGTGAATCGCCTGCACGCTTCTCTCGATGAACAGGTGCGCGCCTGCACCCGCTTCCGCGACGAGGAGCAACGCGCGTCGTCCGCGTCACCATCGCCGGCGCTGGCCTTCATCGAACGGTTGCCGGAGATCAAGCGGCTGCTCTCCACCGACGTCAAGGCCGTGCGCGACGGGGATCCTGCCGCCACGAGTGCCGGCGAGGTGATCTGTTGTTACCCCGCTATCCTGGCGATGACCCACTACCGCGTGGCGCGCGAGCTGCTCTTGCTTGGCGTGCCCCTCCTCCCGCGGGTGATCACGGAGCTTGCACACTCCGCTACCGGTATCGACATCCATCCCGGGGCGCGCGTCGGCGAGTATTTCAGTATCGACCACGGCACTGGCGTGGTCATCGGCGAGACATGCATCATCGGGAACCGCGTCCGCCTGTACCAGGGAGTGACGCTGGGCGCGAAGAGCTTCACGCTCGACAGCGACGGGCTGCCCGTCAACCTCCCGCGCCATCCCGTCATCGAGGATAACGTGATCATCTACTCCAATTCCACGATACTCGGGCGCGTCACCATCGGTCACGACTCCATCATCGGCGGTAACATCTGGCTCACGCGGGACGTTCCCCCTCACTCGCGCGTCTTGCAGCGTCGCGCCACGCGCGGCTTTACCGACGGCCTCGGGATATAAGTTAAGCGGGGTCAAATACAATACTCTGCCACGTCGATGACGCCCGCGCGGAGGGCATACTTGATCGCGTCGTGGACATTATTCACGCCGAGCTTGCGAAAGATATTCTTGCGATGGGTATTGATCGTGTGGAAGCTCAGGCATTGTTCGATGGCGATCTCCTTTGTTGTCTTGCCGAACGCGATCTCCCGCAGCACCGCCCGTTCGCTTGCCGTCAGCACGCCGGGGACGTCCCTTACCGGTTCACCGGCGAGCAGCCGACCGGCATGTTCGCACAGGCAAATCTCGTCGCGCGTCGCGGCCGCCAGCACCGCGATGATCTCCTCCTCCGCGTCGGTCTTCATGACCACGCTAAAGCGTTGCCCCGAGAGCAGCACTTGCCGGAGGAAACCCCGCGACAGCTCGTCAGAGAAAAGCACCCACAACGACTGTCGATACTTCTGGTTCACGTTCATCATCTGCGCGTCGGTAAAGCCAAACAACGTGTAGTCCAGCACCACCACCGCGTCCGGGTAACGCGACAACGCGCCCATCAGTTCCGCGGGCGACGAGGCCCGTTCGATGATTCTCGTCATTCCCTGCCGCTCGAGCAACGCGGCGACGCCGGTACGCGTGATATACTGGTTGTCGGCCAAGATAAAAGGTCGTGTCATGTCTTCCTGTTTTTTCCCGCGAATGTATGGAATAAGCGTCCCGCTCTCCCCGTCGTCTCGCGAAATACCATAAACGTGTGATTGTGGCGCCCCGCGCCCCGCCCTACTTTCGCGGTGAACAAATCACAATGATTATGGCAAAGATATTTTCTAGACTAACGGATCTTGTCGGCAACACCCCCCTCCTGGAGTTAGCCGCCTACCGGCAATCCCGCGCCATTCCCGCGCGGTTGATCGCCAAGCTTGAATATTTTAACCCGGCAGGGAGCGTGAAGGATCGCATAGCGCTCGCGATGATCGAGGACGCGGAGCAGGGCGGGATATTGCGCCCGGGCGCGACGATCATCGAGCCGACCAGCGGGAACACCGGCGTGGGGCTGGCTTTCGTGTCGGCGGCGAAGGGGTATAGCCTCGTGCTGACGATGCCGGAGACGATGAGTCTCGAACGGAGGAATCTACTCAAGGCCCTCGGGGCAAACCTCGTCCTGACGCCGGGAGCGGAGGGCATGAAGGGAGCGATCGCCCGCGCGGAGGCCCTGCGCGAGGAGACCCCGGGCGCCGTCATCCTCCAGCAGTTCGATAACCCGGCCAACCCGGCAGTGCATTACCGCGCGACGGGCGAGGAGATCTGGCAAGATACCGGCGGGCAGGTCGACATACTGGTCTCCGGCGTTGGCACGGGCGGCACGGTCAGTGGCGCCGGGAAACGGCTCAAGGAGTTAAAACCTTCCGTGCAGGTCGTTGCCGTCGAGCCGTCGGATTCTCCCGTCCTCTCGGGTGGTGCTCCCGGCCCGCACAAGATACAGGGCATTGGCGCTGGTTTCGTCCCGCGCAATTACAATCGCGACGTGATCGACGAGGTCATTGCCGTCTCGAATGACGACGCCATACGCGCCAGTCGCGAGTTGGCAAGGACAGAAGGATTATTAGTCGGTATATCATCAGGCGCCGCCGCGTTCGCCGCCGCGCTGGTTGCCTCTCGACCAGGTAACGCGAACAAGAACATCGTCGTTATTCTTCCCGACACCGGCGAACGTTACCTCTCTACAATTCTCTACGCTTTTGATGAGTACCCCTTATAGTTTCCAGTCAGACCACGTGCTGGTCGAGACCCCGCCGCGCGCGGGGTCTTTTTTTTATCCTGGCGGGGATCAATGCATACTCATTGCCATCCTTCCCGTTCCAGCAGGGGAGTGATAGAGGGTTCTGCCCCGCGGAATCGCTTGTAGAGCGTCATCGGGTGTTCCGACCCGCCCTTTTCCAGGACATGCTCGCGGAAGGCGGCGGCAGTCGCGGGATTAAATATCCCGTCGCGCTTGAACAGCGAGAAAGCGTCCGCGTCCAGCACCTCCGCCCACTTGTAGCCGTAGTACCCGGCGGCGTACCCGCCACTGAAAACATGCGTGAACGCGGGAGAGACAGAAGTGCCCTCTACCGGTGGCAACAGCGCGGCGCGGGCGGCGGCGCGGCGTTCGAAATCCTCGACGGGACCGGTGACGGGCGTCGTGATCGAGTGCCAGGCCATGTCGATCATTGCCAGGCCCAGTTGCCGGCAGCAGGCATACCCGCTCGCGAAGCGGCTCGAGAGCCGGATCTTCTCGACCAGCTCCCCCGGGATCTTCTCGCCCGTCTCGTGATGCGCGGCCCACGTGTCGAGCCACTCCTTCTCCAGCGCCCAGTTCTCCATGACCTGCGAGGGCAGCTCGACGAAATCCCGGTAAACGTTTGTGCCGGAAGTCGAGGCGTACGCGCAGCGGCTCAACATGGCGTGCAGGGCGTGACCAAACTCGTGCAGGAAGGTCGTCACCTCGTCGAACGACAGCAACGAGGGCTTACCGCCGGCCGGGCGCGGGAGGTTCATCACGATAGACACCAGCGGTCGCGTCGCCCCGGCCTGCTCCCGGAAGCAAGTCATCCATGCCCCGCCCCCCTTGTTCTCGCGCGGGAAATAGTCGAGATAAAGCAACGCCAGGAAGTCGTCCCCGTCAAGCGCCTCGAAGCAACGCGTCTCCTCGTGATAAAGCGGCACGTCGACGGGGCGGAAGGTGACGCCATACAACCGTCGCGCGAGGTCGAAGATACCCGCTTGCACGCGTTCCAGCTGGAAATAGGGCCGCGTCATCTCGTCGTCGATAGCGAAGCGTTGTCGTTTCAGCTTGTTGGCGTGATAGCTCCAGTCCCACGCTTGCAGGTCGCCCCCGGCGCTCGCGGCCACCTCCCGTAGTTCCCTTTCGGCGGCCTCCCGCGCGGGCGTCAGCAGCTCGTCGATAAACCGGTTAACGGTTGCCGGGCTGCCTGCCATCCTGTCGACGAGCACCCGCGCGGCGTGGTTATCATGTCCCAGTAGCCGGGCTTTCTCGAGGCGCGTCGCGGTGATCTTCCGGATCACCTCGCGGGTATCGTTCTCGTCTCCCTTCATGCCGCGCGAGGAGCGAGCGCGATACATCTCTTCCCGCGCCGCGCGGTCGTCGGCATACTTCATGAAGGGGACGTAAACCGGCTCGTGGAGCGTGAACAGCCATCCATCCAGGCCCCTTCCGGCGGCGGCGGCGGCAGCAGCGTCACGCGCCCCGTCCGGCAGGCCGGAGAGCCGCGCCTCGTCGGTCACGTGCAGCGCGAACGCGTTCGTGTCGGCCAGCACCATCCGCTCGAAGTCGAGCGATAACCGCGACAGCTCGATGACGATCTCCTTGAAACGTTCGCGTCCCGGCCCCTCGATATTCGCGCCCCCCTCGATAAAGGCGCGCCAGGTACGTTCGAGCAGCGCGCGTTGCTCGGGAGACATCTCCCCGGTGACATTCTCTCGCGCCTGCTTTACCCGCGCGAAGAGCGCCCGGTTGGCGTGCACCTCGTGTTGGAAGGCGGCCAGTGCCGGCGCCACGCGGCGCGCCACCTCCTGCATCTCGTCGCTGGTAGCCGCGGCGTTCAGGTTAAAAAAGATGGAGGCGACGCGCTCCAGCATCTCGCCGCTCTTCTCCAGGGCCTCGATGGTATTCTCGAACGTGGCAACTCCCGGCGCGTTGGCCACTCGATTGACCTCTTCCCGCGCCCTCTCGATGGCCCTCTCGATGGCCGGTTCGAAATGCTCCACGCGTATCCGGTCGAACGCCGGCGCGCCGTACGGCGCGTTGTTTTCCAGTAGCGGGTTCTCGCCCGCGCGATCTCTTGTATTCATTGGTCGTGTATTTGCCGCGAAGGTAGTAAACGGGAGCAAAATTGGCGGCCAACCATGCCTGGTTGTCGGGAAGATTTCCCTGCCTGGCGGCCCTCTCGCGGGGCTGATTGGCGTATCTTCGCGAGCGAAATTAAAAAGAGAAAAGATGAACAGAGTATGTGAATTATTCGGGACGCGCTACCCGGTAGTGCAAGGTGGGATGGTTTGGTGCAGTGGCTGGCGTTTGGCGTCGGCGGTAAGTAATGCCGGTGGTCTCGGGCTACTTGGCGCGGGATCGATGACGGCGGAAGTACTGCGGGAGCACGTGCGGCGTTGTCGCCAGGCGACCGATCGCCCGTTTGGGGTGAACCTCCCGCTGGCCAATCGCGAGACGGGAGAGCTGGCGCGGGTAATCGTCGAGGAAGGCGTGAGGATCGTCTTCACGTCGGCAGGGAGCCCGCGGACGTGGACCGCTTTTTTCCGGGAGAAAGGCGTTATCGTGGCGCACGTGGCGAGCAGCTCGCGATTTGTCGCGAAATGCGAGGAGGCAGGCGTTGACGCGGTTGTCGTCGAGGGATTCGAGGCCGGGGGGCACAACGGGCGGGAAGAGACGACGACCATGTGCCTAGTGCCGGCGGCGCGCCGCGTGACGACGCTCCCGTTGCTGGCCGCCGGGGGGATCGGCACGGGCCGGGGTATGCTGGCGGCGATGGCGCTGGGCGCGGAAGGAGTACAGGTCGGCACGCGCTTCGCGTTGACGCGGGAAAGTTCGGCGCACGAGAACTTCAAGCGCCTGTGTCTCTCGCTGGAGGAGGGGGATACCCGCCTGCTGTTGAAGAAGCTCGCGCCGACGCGGTTGGTGAAAGGCGATTTCATGACGGCCGTCGAGGAGGCAGAAGCGCGCGGGGCGTCGGCGGACGAGCTGCGGGAACTGCTGGGCCGCGGGCGTTCGCGAAAAGGCATCTTCGAGGGGGATCTCTCGGCGGGCGAGCTGGAGATCGGGCAGGTCGCCAGCCTCTTCCGGCGCGAGCAGGACGCGGCAGGGGTGATGGAGGAGATCATCAACGAGTACGAGCGGGCGCGAACGGAAATCAGCCGGTAACCCTCCCCCCGCGAGCGCGAAAGCGCGACAAGTCGCGTGGCCACCCGGGAATTATTTCGTATCATCGCGAAGGATTTTCAGATCACCCTTAAAAAAGATACCATATGAGAAAAAGAATCATGTTACTTGTTATCCTGTCAGGCATTCTCCTGTCGCGCCTCCCGGTCTACTCCCAGGGGGTCAATTTCCGGGACGTCACGCTGGCACAGGCATTAGAAAGCGCGCGGGCGGAATCCCGGTTGGTCATGGTCGATTGCCAGACTACATGGTGCGGGCCTTGCAAATACATGTCGAATACCGTCTTCCCGCTGAAAGAGGCGGGCGACTTCTTCAACAAGCACTTCGTCTGCGTCGAGTTTGACATGGAAAAGGGCGAGGGCCTCGAGATCGCCAAGAGGTACAACGTGCGCTCCTACCCGACCTTCCTCTTCCTTGACGCGAATGGCAATTTGCAGCATCGCGTGGTCGGCGCTAGCGACTTGCAATCGTTCATCGCGCGCGTGGAGCCAGGCCTGGACCCGAAGAACTCGCTCTTCCTCCTGGAAAAAGAATTCCGCTCGGGAAAGATGAAAAAGGAACGCAAGCTCGCCTATCTCCTGGCCCTGGAAGGGGCCGGCGACAGGGAGATCGCCCCCCGGATCAAGGAAGAGCTGCTCGGTAGCCTGACAACGACGGAAAAGCTTTCCGCTACCTACTGGCCGCTCATCAAGAAGAATACCCTCGAGATGATGGACTTCGTCGAGCAGCACCGCGAGCAGCTGGAAAAGAGTATCGGCAAGCAGGCCGTGAACGATTTCATGAACGAGACCTGCGTCAGCCTGCTGAATAATTATATCACGCTGGGAGCGAAAAGCGACAGCGGCGACCGGTTGCTCGCCAGTATCCATGCCCGGGTCGACCGGCAGGCGATCATCCCCGGCGTCGCGATGGAGGTCAAGTTGAAGATCGCCGACGCCATCTCCTCGGGCGCCGGTTTCTCCCGCGTCATTGACCTGGTCGCCGAGAACGCGAACGCCCTCTCCATGGACGAGCTGCTGGGCTTTACCGTCATCTTCGGGAAGATCGACAAGGAGGAGAAGGCGATGATGGCCAAGATCGCGACGATCGGTGACGTGATGATCAGCAAGGTCCCGGAAGAGCGAATCGCGGATATCAAACCCGCGCTGGAAATCTATTTCGCGCAGTTCAAGAAGGCCGCCGCGACGGGGGTCTACTGGGAAGAGCTCTCCCTGGCGGCGGCCCTCGACAAGGCCAAGAGGGAGAAAAAATTTCTCTTCGTCGATTGCCACGCGACGTGGTGCGGCCCCTGTATTTACATGGCGAACACCGTCTTCACGCGACCGGAAGTCGGGGATTTCTTCAACGATCATTTCATCAGCGTCAAGTATGACATGGAGCAGGGCGAGGGCCCCGGCATCATGACGCGATACGGCGTGAAGGTCTTACCGACCTTCCTCGTCCTGAACCCGGATGGCTCCGTGCAGCACAAGATCATCGGCGCTTCCGATAACATCGTCGAGGAGGCAAGGAAGGGGCTGGACGACGCGACGGCATCCAGCGCGCTCGACAAGAAGTATGCTGCCATCGCGAGCGACAAGGAAAATGCTCCCGGGGCGGGCGACAAGGAGTTTCTCCTCGAGTACCTCGCCCGGTTGATCGATTTCCATGACGCGGACAAGGCTCGCGAGGTTTACGACGCGCTCGACCCGCTCCTGACCGACGACGAGCGGACGAGCGCGGCCCTCTGGTTTCTCTACGAGGACGATGAATTCTGTGGCCGCGACTCCGACGCGTTCAACTACCTGCTGGAACACCGGAAGGCGTTCAATGCCTCCGTCGGCAAGCGGGCCGTCGACGAAAAAATTGCCCTCGTCTACAAGAGAAGGCTTCTCCCGGTGTTGCTCGGGAAGGAGAAGCCCGCGCCGGGCGAGATCCTGGCGATGAAAAAGGAGATCGCGCCGTACAAGCTCGCCGGGCGAAAGGAGTTGTTCGCCTGTATCGACATCGCGAACGCCGTCGCCGCCGGTGACCCGGACAAGCTGCTGAAGGTGGCCGCGAAGGCACTGAAAAACTTGACGAGAGAGAGTATCGACGTCGCGATCTTCACGCTTGATTACCTGAAACAGCATACTACCGGGAAGATCGAGACCCTGAAAAAGATGGCCGACGAGCTGCAAAACCGGCTCGCCGTGGAGGAGTACAAGAATATCCTGACCGGCATGTTCGAGGAAAAGGAGGGGGGCGAGTAACTCACCGGCGTCCCCGCCGCGCTTTTATAGAGGTTGTCCCCGGGCAACCTCTTTTTACATGCTCCGCGCGCCGCGGGGCCCTCGTCCCGTTCGCGGACGACCACCCGCGAGCGTCCGCGATCGCCGGGGAGATTCGTGAAGGTTTAGTTAAATATTTCTTAAGCGGGCCGCGGGCCGCGGGGCCCTACCGCGATTTCGCGCGCGTCGGGAAACGGAACGCGAGGGGGGTGCGCGGCGTCGCGAAAGACGAAAACCGGCACGCGGGAGGGCGTCGCGGCGTCGCGAACGGCGGGAAATGACACGCGGCGCGCGCTCGCGGGCCGTCGAGTGGCGGATACCGGCATGAAACGGGGTGTCGCGAGCGTGCAATGTCAGTTCGCGCGGTGGAAAATGGCCGTCGCGGGCTCGCGAACAGGCCCCGCGCCCCGCGAGAAGCCTTCGCGAGCTCGCGAGGGTCTCTCGCGAGCCGCGGGAAGCTTTCGCGAGCT
>JAITJA010000020.1 GCA_031279175.1 Odoribacteraceae bacterium | reverse complement strand
CGCCACGCCGCGGGCAATAAAAAACCGGGACCTTTCTCTCGAAAGATTCCGGCACGCGCGCTGGTTTTTCCCGTTGATAACGGGAGATTCTACTTGCCGCGAGCGTCTCGCGTCTCTTGAACTGTTTATGGTATTTGTGCTTTTCATGATTTTATCGTTGTCGACTTGTTATACATGTTTCTCGTCCGCGAATATATGACACCTAACTACACGAACAAAATTAATTGTCGCGTTTTTTGCCAGTATTCCTCTTTTGTCCACTTTTTTTTCTTGTCCGCGCTTTAGACAACCGTATTCCTCCCGTTGCTGCCGACGGCCGCGTGAAAAAAAAACCGCGAGGCGAGTTACACCTGGGAGGGGGTATCGTGTCTTTGGATCATGAAAAACGCGAAGCAGATGTTTAAAGAAGAATCGATCGAGGAACTCCTGGTGCGCTACACGCGCGGGGAACTGGACGAGAAGGGACGCGAGACGCTGGAAAGATGGCGCGAGGCATCCCCGCGGAACGAGGCGCTCTTCCAGAAAGTGACCTCCGCGAGATACGCGGGGGAGGTGATCCGTCGTTTCGTCTACACGGAAGAGGAAGAGCGGCAAGCATGGCAATCGCTCCGCCGGGCTATCAACAAGAACAAGGCGCGGGCGCGACGACACGCGATGATGTACGCGGCAACCGTCGCGCTGCTGCTCGCGGCGGGCGCGGGGTACTACCTCTCCTCGCCCCGGGCGCTCGTCCCGTTCGACGACGCCCCGGTACCGGTGGCCACCCCGACGTTGCTGCTGCCGGACGGCTCGCGGATCGACCTGGGCGACAAGCAGGCGCTGGACGCCCTCGCGGTAGCCCGTCCAGGCATGGAGACGAGCGACACGTCGTTGTCCTACCCCCGCCAGGAGGGGAGAGACGAGGAGTTGCACCTGCTTCGCGTGCCCCGTTGCGGGGAGTACGTGCTGACGCTCTCCGACCACACGGTCGTTTACCTGAACGCCGGGACGGAGCTGGCCTATCCCGCCGCGTTCCCGGACTCCTGTCGCGTGGTCTACCTGAAAGGCGAGGCCTACTTCAACGTGAGCAAGGACGAGCGCCGTCCCTTCACGGTACACGTCGGGCCGGCGCGGGTAGAGGTGACGGGCACCGCGTTCAGCGCGCGGGCCTACGAGGACGAGCCGGTCATCCAGGTCGTTCTCGAGAGCGGTCGGGTGAACCTGCACGCCGGCGAGCGGGTGATCTCCCTGCTCCCGAACACGCGGGGAGTGTACGACAAGCAAGCAGGAACGCTGGAACAACTCCCGGCGACGCCAGCATATTTCCTGGGCTGGAAAGAGGGACGGCTGGTATACGACAACATGCCGCTGGAGGCGATCCTGAAAGACGCGTGCCGCTGGTATCCCTTCGAGGTAGTCTTCAAGCGCGACGCGGCCCGTTCGCTCCCCTTCTCGCTCAACATGAAACGGCACGGGAGCGTCATCGAGGTGCTTCACCTCCTGGAGGCCACGGGCAAGATCCGCTTCGCGTACGACGACCACACGATCACTATCCTGTAATTGTTACCGGTAGAACATGAAAGTGAAAAGCTGCCGCGGGCATAAAGCCCGGGCAGCTCGCGATACCACCCGGTAGCACGGGTGAAATGTCAAATTAAAACAAGCAAAATTATGCAGAAAAAACGATTTATTCCGCGGGGGAGAGATTTTCTATTTCTCTTCCTGTTGATCCTGGCCGCCGCTCTTCCCCGGGAAGCCCGCGCGCAGCAGGAGGAAAAGTTGACCCTGGGCCTGCGCGACGCGACGCTCAAGGAAATCATTAACGAGATCAAGCGACAGTCAAGCCACGACTTCGTGTACAGCGACGCCGACCTCTCCGGCGTCACGCGGCGGGACGCGATCTTCCGCGAGGCCTCGCTCGACGAGGTGCTCTCGGGGACGCTCCGGGGAACCGGGTTGACCTACTCCGTGAATAACCAGACGATCGTTATCCGACAGGAGAACCGCCAGGAGAAGCCCGCGGAGAAGATCGTCACGGGAGTCGTCACGGACGCGCAAGGGATCCCCCTTCCCGGGGTAGCGATCAGGCTTGTCGGCACGAGCCGGGGCGTGGCCACCAACGTGGAGGGAAAATACTCGATCAGCGTGCCGAACGACGGGAAAAGCGCGCTCCGCTTCTCGTGCATCGGAACGGTCACGCGGGAAATCAACGTGGGCGAGCAGGAGGTCATCAACGTCCAGATGGAAGAGGATAACCTCTCGATCGACGAGGTGGTCGTGACCGGCTACTTCGAGCGCTCGAAGAACTCCTTCACCGGCGCGTTCACCTCCGTGAAACGGGAAGAGCTGCGCGCCTTCGGGAACGTGAGCCTGCTCTCCGCCCTCCAGTTAATCGACCCCTCGTTCAAGATCCGGGAGAACAACGACCGGGGATCTGACCCGAACACGCTCCCCGACTTCTTCGTTCGCGGCGAAAGCAGTTTCATGGGCAATAGCAACATCCCCACCTTCATCGTGGACGGGAACGAGGTTTCGTTGCAGCAAGTCTTTGACATGGACCTGGACCGGATCGAGAGCCTGAATATCTTGAAAGACGCGTCCGCGACGGTACACTACGGATCGCGCGCGGCGAATGGCGTCGTGGTCATCGAGACGCGACGCCCGGCGAGCGGGAAATTCTCCATCTCTTACTCCAACCGCACCAGCCTCTCCGCCGCCGACCTGTCGGGGTACGACCTGCTGAACGCCCGCGAGAAGTTAGAATACGAGATCGCGGCCGGGTTGTTCTCGGGGGCAACCCCGCTGGAGCAGCACGTGCGGAATCAACAACTCGAGTACTACAAGGCCAACATCGCCAGGGGCGTGAACACCGACTGGCTCGCGCAACCAACGCGCAACGCCCTCTCGCACTCTCATGCCCTCTACGCGGAGGGGGGAACGGCGGCCGTGGTCTACGGGTTAAGCGTCAGCTACGGGAAAAACGGCGGCGTCATCAAGAAGTCGTCTCGCGAAAACCTCGCGCTTGCCTTCGATCTCACCTACCGGACCAGGGGCAAGTTAAGCATCCGCAATAGCTTCTCTTACGGCTTGACCAACGTGCGAAACTCTCCCTACGGATCGTTCTCCGACTACGCCAAGGCAAACCCCTACAACGCGCCGCGCGACGAGAAGGGAAACCTGATCGCCACTTTCCCGGTGCATCGCGTCTCGGCAAACACGAACGCCTCGCAATACACGAACCCGCTCTATAACGCGAACCTCCCGTACAAGGACCAGGAGCAAATCATCAACGTCACCAACAACCTGAGCGTGGATTACTTCATCACGCCGGAACTACGATACAAGGGATCGCTGGCGCTGACAAAGTCTCTCAGCGAAAAGAACAAGTATACCTCACCGGAGCACACGAATTTCGTCAACGAGGAAAACCCGCTCAAGCGGGGAAGCTACACCGTCGCGAACGCGCGAGGCTTCTCGTATAACATGAACAGCACCCTGACCTACTCGCTCGTCGTCAACAAGCATAACCTGTACACCGGCGTCGGGCTGAACGTCATGCAGGACGCGAGCCGCCTCTACACGCTCACCGGAACCGGTTTCCTCGACGAACGCTTCAACGAAATCTGGTTCGCCATGAGCTACCCGGAAGGAGATCGCCCCAACGGCGCGGAAGGCACGTACAGGATGGTCGGGTGGCTGGGAAATATCAACTATTCCTACGACAACCGCTACTTCGTTGACCTCTCCGGGCGCGTCGACGGATCGTCGAAATACGGGAAAGACCGCCGCTTCTCACCGCTCTGGTCCACCGGCGTCGGCTGGAATATCAACAACGAGACTTTCATGGAAGGCAGCATCTTCGACCGCCTGACCCTGCGGGCCTCCATCGGTATCACCGGCAACCAGCAGTTCGATCCATACATGGCCAAGACCATGTTACAGTACAGCTCGGCGAACGCCTATTACCAGGCCACCGGCGCGGTCTTCATGGGATACGGGAACAAGCTACTGGAGTGGCAGCAAAGCACCAACAGGGAAATCGGCCTGGACGTGGAAGCCTTTAAACGTCGCCTGACCTTCCGCTTCGATTACTACAACTCCCGCACGGACCAGCTACTGCTACCCGTGAGCGTGCCCCCCTCCCTCGGCTTCACGACATACACCGAGAACTTCGGCGAGCAGAGCAACCGCGGCTTCGAGTTCGACGTCAACGCCGTGATCATCCGGAAACCAACGTTAGACTGGGCCGTGAACGTCAGCGGAACGCGCAACAGAAACCGCATCGAGAAAATCAGTAACGTGCTCGCCGCCCTCAACACCGAGAATCACGTCAACGCCGACTCGAACACCCTCAAGCGTCCCATCTCCATGTACAAGGAAGGCGATTCCCGCACGGCGATCAAGGTCGTGCGTTCACTTGGCATCAATCCAGCGTCCGGAAAGGAACTTTTCCTCACCCGGGACAACGCGATCACCGAGAAATGGGACTATCGCGACAAGATTACCGCCGGTGACACCGAGCCCTCCCTGGAGGGGAATATCGCCACGAACCTCATATGGAAACAATTCTCCTTAAACATCCTCTTCCGCTACGCCTTCGGGGGACAGGTATACAATACCACCCTCTCCGAGCGCGTCGAGGGGGCCTCGCCATTCACCAACGCCGACGCGCGGGTGCTGACAGAGCGCTGGCGGAAGCCCGGGGACGTCTCCTTCTACAAGAACATCGCCGACAGGAACGTCTCCTACGCCACGAGTCGTTTCGTGCAGGACAATAACTACCTGGAGTTGCGAAACATCTCCATCTCCTACCGCTTCGGCGCGGCTCTCCTCAAGCAATGGGGAATCTCCAACGCCCGCGTGGGCCTGAACACCTCGGACCTCTTCCACCTCTCGACGGTGAAACGGGAACGGGGAATCGACTACCCCTTCGCGCGGCAATTTACCTTCTCTCTTAATCTCAATTTCTAACACGCCATGAAAAGAATATACTACATACTCGCGCTCCTCTTCCCTCTCGCGTCCTGCAACGAATGGCTGGACTTCACCCCGCCGGGAGCGGTCGACGAGGACAAGATGTTTGAAGACGAACGGGGCTTCCAGGAAGTGCTCGCGGGGAGTTACAGCCTCCTGACCTCTCCCTCCGCCTACGGGATGGAGCTCACAGCCGGTTTCCCGGATGAAATCGCCAGATACTGGGCAGAACGGAGCGAGTTCTTCAACTTCAAGTACGAGGACGCGGCCGTCGTCGGTCGCCTCGCCAGCACCTGGAACAAGATGTACGAGACCATCGCCAACCTCAACCTGCTGCTCGACCATGCCAAGAAGTGGACGCCGGAAACAATGCCCCACTACAACCTCATCGTCGGAGAGGCAAAGGGCCTACGCGCTTATCTACACCTGGATCTCCTCAGGCTCTTCGGCCCCGTGCTCCCGGACGGGATCGATCGCCCGGCGATCCCCTACCGCGACGAGTTCTCGAACAATATCACGCGACAAATGACCGCGCGGGAAGTGCTCGTCAAGATCGAAACTGACCTCACGGAGGCGCGCACGCTGCTCGTCAACGACCCGATCCACGAAAACGGCCGCTCCATAGAGAACGCGTCCATCGCGAACGATCCCGGGAACAAGGCCTTCGCCTACATCTTCCGGGGAATCCGCATGAACTACCACGCCGTCTGCGCAACGCTGGCCCGTTACCATCTCCTGACCGGGAACAAGCCCGAGGCCCTGGCCCGCGCGAAGGAGGTCATCGACGCGAAAGAGATCTTCCAGCTCGGTAACGCCAAAACCTCCTCGCAGGACTACATGTTCCAGCCAGAGCTCGTCTGGGCGCTCTACGACGCGGAAATCGACAAGTCCGGGCACCTGGGAAACACCTCCTTCAGCTTTAGTTACAGCGTCAACGACGCCTTCCGCTCGTTCGTCTACAAGGAGCAGGGTTACGGGTTGCCGGACGATTCCCGCCTCAACCACTGGTGGGGAACCACAGGCACTACTCCCGCGATGGAGTACCTCTCCAAGTATTTCCGCGTCATGAACAACGACAATGACGTCACGAAATGGGAAAAGGTAATCAGCATGATCCGACTCTCCGAGCTCTATTACATCGCCGCCGAGGCGCTTATCGGGACGGACAACGCAGAGGCAAGACGGCTCCTGCAAGAAGTCCGGAACGCCCGAAACCTCTCCACGAGCCTGATACCGGAAACCCTCTCCGGCGACGAGCTACTCGAGCAAATCCTCGCCGAACAACGAAAAGAATTCTGGGGTGAGGGAAAACTCTTCTACACCTACAAACGCCTCTTCCACGACATCATCATCCGGGACAGCAAAATCCCCGCTTCCAGGGCCATCTTCGAGCTGCCCGTCCCGAAAGAGGAGATCGAATACGGCAACAACTAAAAAAGAAATACCATGAAACGAATATTACACGCCATCACAGGCATCTTACTCCTCGCTTCCGCGTGTTCCGAGGCCGAAAAGGAGCTATTCCACGCCCCGGACGCGATCTATTTCAGGATGCCACAGGGAGACACCTCGCTCATCATCCGGGAGGACACCGTCATCTACTCCTTCGCCTTTGATCCCGACGTCATCACGAGCCGGGACATCTACATCCCCGTCGAAATCGTCGGGCTCGCCGCCAACAAAGACAGGGAATACATCGTCGAAATCACCAACATCGGGGAGACAAAAGAAGGCCTACACTACGAGGCCGTCAACACCTCCCGCGTCCTGCCCGCCGGGAAAACCAGGGACTCGCTACGCGTCACTTTCTTCCGAGCCCCGGACATGCGGGAGCAAGCCAGGAAAATAGGCGTCACGATCCGGCCATCGGGGGACTTCATCGAGGGCGTCGCCGAATGTCTCTTCGTCGCCATACAAGTCTCAGACATCCTCGAGCGCCCCAAGTGGTGGAACAACGCCTGGAATCACTACTTCGGCGGAACTTACGACCCGCAGATCTACCGCGCCTGGATAGAAATCTGGGGCGGGAAGGGAGACATCAGCGCCTACCCGTACCCAGACTGGTGGTCGGCGCCGCGAGTGCTCACCGCGATCATCGACCTGAAACGCTATTTCGACGAACACGAGGTCTATTACTACAGCGATCCCACGCGCAGGATCGTGATCGAATTCCCCAGTTAAACCAGAAAGAATATGAATACGATGAAAACACGTTTATACCCGCTGCTCGCTCTCGCGCTCCTCGCCGGGGGATGCATCGAGGACAAAGGGAACTACAACTACTCCGCGCTGAACACGATCGAGATCACCGGCATCGCGACCGATACCACTTTCCGCGTGGACCAGTTCGACACGCTACGGCTCGCGCCCGTGTTGAAATTCAAAAACGAGACGATAACGAACTTGAGCCACGAGTGGAAAATCAATCACGAGGTGGTATCGACAGAACCAGCGCTCGAGATAAGCATCTCCCTGGAGGCGAATAGCTCTAACACCTATTACGCCGCCAGCCTGATCGTGACGGATAACGCCACCGACCTGAAATATTACAAGGACTTCAGGGTCGTCGTCACGACCTCCTTCGTCTCCGGACTGTTCGTGCTCAGCGAGCGGGCCGACGAGACCGCCACCCTCTCTTTCCAGCGCAGGGACAGGCCCAACGCGCTGTTCATGCACGATCTCTTCGAGGGAGCGAATCCCCTCTTCGGCGCGCTCGGGAAAAAACCCCGGCAGATCGTGCAACAGTTCTACCCGAACCAGCTTCTCGGCGTGCTCTGTAGCGAGGGCGAGCGGAAACTCTCTCTCATCTCCCCGACCACGCTGGAGCTCGCCCGCGGAATCTCCAACGAGACGATCCGCGGGGGATATACCGGCGATTTCACCCCGGCGGCGATGAACCTCTACTTGGGGGGCATGATCACCGGTGGCGGGAAAATGTTCGGGTATAATTACATGGGAAACGAGTCCGTCTACAAGCCAATTGCCGCCGACACCATCGAGTTCGCCGACTGGGTAGACACGAATTCCTCCATCGATTCCTACGCGTGGATAGCGTATGACAACAAGGGAGAACGCTTCCTGAAACTGGAACAGAACTCGGATCCCCTCCTGTACGACAAGATCACGCCGCTAACCGTCGAAAACGGTCTCTCCACCGCCGGACAGAAGTTTATCGCCGGGGGAGTTTACCAAGACGACGTCCGCGCGCTCACGTACGATCCCGCGGGAAAGAAAGCATACTCTTACGGGATACCGGTATGGTACGACCTTGACTTGAGCAATTTTGAAATGATTATTCACGCGACCGTCACCCGCTTCTCCGAGGTCGCGAATCTCGTCAACGAGCAATCCGTTTGCCTCTACGACACGGAATACTGGTTTATCGCGAACGGGAACGTCGTCAAGCGTCTCCACGAGAAGGGTAACACCCCCGTCGACTGGTTTACCGCCCCGAAAGGAAACGTCACGACGATGACCGTGAAGAGTGGCTCTTCCGCCGCCGGCGCCGACCGCCTCTTTATCGCGACATACGACGGCGCGAAGTCCTATATCCACGAGATCAACCTCGCCACCAGGGAGCAACTGAACGCTCCCCTCGAGCTCGACGGGAAGGTAGTCTTCCTGCTCGCTAAGGGCACGTGGACGCTCTGACCCGGCACGGGGCTTTCCCGTGACGACTTCGCCGTTACCGCGAGCGCGCGACAGACTTTCATCCCCGGGTGGAGGCCTGTCGCCGGGCGACGAAAAGAATGTATAACAACTTAGCTTTGAAAGGAGGTAGTACCGCGAGGGAACCCTCCTGTTTTTTTCTCCTTCCCCTTCCCCTCTCCCGCCGCCCCGGCGCGAGCCGTCTCCCGTCATGTTCCCCCTTTCCCGGGGTATCCCGTCACGCTGATTGGCGCCTCCGTCACGCTGATTGGTGACTCCGTCACGCTGATTGGTGACATCGCGGCGGCCGCGGACGGCTCCGCGGCGGCCGCGGACGGCTCCGCGGCGGCCGCGGACGGCATCGCGGCGGCCGCGGACGGCATCGCGGCGGCCGCGGACGGCATCGCGGCGGCCGCG